>NZ_JACGAV010000004.1:0-151103 GCF_020137645.1 Campylobacter sp. RM12637 | reverse complement strand
CATTAATATTAAAATTATAGCTGCTATAACAACTGCTGCTAATGTAAATTTGTAATTTGAGCTACTAATAACTTCGTCAATTATTTTACCTACTTCATCGATTTCTTGATTTGTTATATCCATATCTATTGTGCAACCATAGATAATATCCATATTTTTATCTTTTTTAGTATAGGTAATGATATTTCTATCTTTATTAGTTACCTTATCAAAGAATGTAACCTCTGTAAAACCACCACCTGCTAAGCCATTCTTAACAAATTTTTCTACATAGCTTTCGCCTTTAATATCTAAATCTGCTTTTAAATTCTTCCCTACTTTTTCTGGTTGATAATGAACTAAATAAGTTCCATCTGAATTAACGGCAAAAAATCTAATATTTGTGCTATCTAAATTCATACCTTGAAGATATTCAATTGTGCTTTCAAGTGCATCTTCAGGTCCATCTCCAGCTTTTACGAAGTCTTTATATAATTTTTCAGAAAAATTATAAAATCCAAATACAATGCTTTTTGCAGCACTTCTAGCATCTTTTACTGCTAATTCTTCTACTGTTTTAGTTGTTACATCGTCAATTTCTTGCATTCCTTTGTTAGAAATAAATATTAGGCTAATGCCTAAGATACACAAACTAATCAGTATACATAACGAAAGTTTTGTTGAAATTTTCATTTCATCTCCTTTTTCATTGAAAATTAAATCATTAATTTAAACATAATTTTGTTAAAAGTAGATTAAATTATAACAATATTACCTTAGCAAGTAATAAAAAGCTAAAAAACCCTAAAGCATCGGTGGTTGCTGTTAGTAAAACTGCACTACCTAGTGCAGGGTCAAATCCACATTTTTTTAATACCAAAGGTATTAATGAGCCAATTAAACCTGCAAAACCTAAATTTAAAATCATTGATATAAATATCACAAGGCTTAACATTGGGATTGAAAACCAAAAATACGCAACAGCTCCTAAAACAATGGCAAAAATCGTTGCGTTTGAAAACGAAATAGCAATTTCTCTTAATAATATATGTTTTGAATTCTCATAACTTAATTCACCTAAAGCAAGTTTTCTAATAGTTACGGCAAGTGCTTGTGAGCCAGTATTTCCACCCATTGATGCAACTATTGGCATTAAAGCTGCAAGTGCTACTAACTTTTCTATTGCATCAGAAAACATTGCGATAACATGGGCTGAAATTAACGAAGTAATTAGATTTACAATAAGCCATTTAGCTCTACTTTTAGCTGCTTTTATAGTATTTTCATCTTCGCTATCAATATCTCCAACCCCTGCAAAGTTATACATTTGCTCTGTTGCATAGTCTTGGATTAAGTCGTGTATATCATCATAAGTTATTCTTCCTAATAATTTATTATTATTATCAACTACAGCAATTACACTTAAATCATAGTCTTGAACCATAGAGATAGCATCATTTATAGTGTCGTAATCTCTAATAAAATGTAAATCTTTTGCTAAATCTTCATTTTTATCTAGAATTTGTTGAAAAGTATCTTTAAATTCATATAAAATTAAATCTCCTACATGCAAACTATAAATTAATTTTTCATTCTCATCGGTTATAAAAAGTTGGATTATATGTTCTATTTCTTCGCTTTTTTTAAGCTCTTTATATTTGCTAATAGCACTTTCTAGAGTATCACTAAGCTTTGCGGTAAAAATCTCTGTTTGCATATAAGCACCAGCTTTTTCATCATCGTAGCGTTTTAAGAATAAAATATCATCTTGTTCGTCTTTGCTAAGATTTGAAAAAATTCTATTTGCTTTTTCATCATCAATTTCTTCAATGCTTTGCATTAAATCAGTTGCATCATCGCTTTCTAATTCGCCTAATGCTAAAGCTAATTTTTTACTTGAAGATAATTTCAAAACATCGCTTAACATATGTTCAGGCATTAGTGTTGCAATATTTCCTAAGTCTTCATCATCAAGACTTTTGATTATGTTTTCATAAGCTTCATAATCATCATTTTTTATTATTTTTAGGGCTTCTAATAATTCAGCATAGCTAACATCTTTTTCATCTAAAAAATCTTGTATTATTTCAAAAGCTACTGCTGTATTTTTCATATTTTAATTAAGCTCCACAATATTTTCAAAATTCTCTTCTTTTATAGGAGTTATTTTACTTTCTAATATATGCTTAATTTCACTTATATATTCTTTAGTTATTAAATCAAATTTTTGCTTTTCTTTGCCTACTAGACCATCTTTTGCAACTCTAACAACTGTTGCTGGGTTAATTGCTGCATTGTTTTTATACATACCAAAATGTAAGTGCGGCCCTGTGCTAAGGCCCGTAGTTCCTACATAGCCAATTACTTGACCTTGTTTTACACTATCTCCTATTTTGTATTTACCAAATTTGCTTAAATGTGCGTATAAAGTCATATAGCCACTTGAGTGATTTACTTGAACTACATTTCCATATCCGCCTTTTACTCCTCTAAACATTATTTTTCCAGCACCTGCTGCTTTTACTGGTGTTCCTGTTGGTGCTGCATAATCTATTCCTAGATGGGCTCTATATTTTTTTAAAATAGGATGAAATCTACCTGGGTTAAATGGAGAACTAATTCTAACATTTCCAACAGGCAATATAAAAGTATATGTTTCTAATTGTTTTCCGTTTTCATCGTAAAAATCATTATCTCCATATTTAAATATATAATAAGGCTTTTTATTGACTTCAATCATAGCTGATTTTATATTTGCATCTCCATAAATTCTACCTAATCTTCTTTTTTGAGAATAAACGATTACTACTCTATCATCTTTTTTCATTCCTGTATAATTAATCGTTCCTGCATATGCTCTAAGCAGAGCGCTTGCTAATCTAGAATTTTGAGTGTTATCTATAATATCTTGATATACTGATTTATTTATTTTAAATGTTAAACTTGTTTCTTCAACTTTATAAGTAATGGGAGTAAATGTTATAGCATATTTATCTTCTAAATCCTTATATATTTGTATTTGTAAAGTTTCGCTTATTGGTATTAAAATTTGCTCTATATTATCATTTTCATCTCTTAATATTTGATATTTAACCCCAGCTATGATTTCTGCTGTTAGTTCTTTATCTTCTTTATCAAGATTATGATATATGCTTAATGGAATTTGATTTTTTTGTAAGAAAAATAAAAAACTCTCGCCTCTTTCCCATATTAATTCTTCCATTTTTAATTCTTTTGAGAATAAATTTAAACTTAAAAAAATAGATAAAACTAATATGATTTTTCGCATTATTTTCCTTTAAAATATGATAAAATTTCCAAAATAAGGCAGACATTTTACTTTTTTTTGCTTATAATTTAGTAATTTAATTTTAAAGGGATAATATGTTTAAGAAAACTTTTATTTTAATATGCTTTTCGGTTTTTGCATTTGCTAATCAATTTATAAATGCTGTTATTGATAAGATTGATAATGGCTATGCTTATGCTCATATAGTTGATGCAAAATATGATGAAAATAATTTAAAAAATGGCGCTATTGTTATTAAAGATATCGGAGAATATTCTATAATTGTTGCTAGAGCTAGTTTTGTAAATAATGAGAACAATAATATTAAATTAGAGCTATATACATTTTCTGATTTAAAACAAGATGCTTTACCATTACCTATATTAACTCCACAAATAGGCGATAGAGTAATTTTTAATAATTATATTGAGCATACATTATTAATAGCTCCTAGTCAAAAAATATATGATAGTATTAAAAATAAATATAACAATTTTATATATTTTGATACTAATGTTTTAGCAGCGAATTTATACGCTAAAAAACAACTAACTCCAAATAGAAATGATTTAAGAGAATTTTGTAGAACTTGGGCTATTGGTAGTGTAATGGTTGCATTAAAAAATAACTTATATTTATATGAATGTTCTTCTTTAAAGAAAATAGCTGAATTGGATAATAATTTAGAATATAATCAAATTGATGAAATAAATTTTTATTCAAATATTTCTAAGCAATTAAGCAAAACAACAGATTATTTTTCATATTATAACAAGCTATTTAAAGAAAAGGAATAATAATTGCTTTGAAGCAATTAAATAATTATTTAAAGGAAAAATCGTGAAAAGATTAGGCACCATCGCTTTAGCTATATTTATTTGTGCTTGTGTTCCACAAAAAAAAGAAACAACAGTTCAAGTAGAAAATAACACTCAAAAAACAGCTTATAAAAAAGCAAGTTATCAAGAGCCTGTTTTAAGTCCTGAAGAAGAAGCAGTAAGACTTATGATTTTTAGTTCGGTAGGAGAGGGAATTCCACCTCAAAACACAGTTTCGCAAGCTCAAGCATTAGCACTTGCAAAAAGAGCAGCATTAGCTGATGCTTATCGTCAATTAGCTGGCAAACTTTATGGGGTTAGAGTAAATTCTAGAGAAAATGTAAAAGATGCAATGCTTAGAAGCTCGTTAATTACAACATATGTTAATGGACTTATTAAAAATGCAAACATTACCGGAGAAGGATTTAAAGATGGTCTTTATACGGTTGAATTAGAACTAAAAATTGATAAATATAAATGGAACGAATTGTTCTCATATTAATTAGCTTTTTAGGATTATTAAACGCTACAAATCCTGATTATATATTTTGGGCTAGATTAAGTACTACTAATCTAGTCCTAACTAACGAAGAATTTCACTTAAGTAGAGCAATGAGTATTGATAAAAAGGCAAGATATACTTATGTTTGTGAGATTAATGCTACAAAGTCTAATATTTATGATAGTTTAAAAGACCAACAAACAAATTTAATAGATTGTGTTAATAAAGCGATAGTGAGTGAATATGTTGATGTCAATAATTTTAAAGCAAGTATAAAAACTCATTTAAGATTATTGCCAATTTATTTTAAAGCAGAACTTGCTCAAGGTAAAATATTGATTTACACAAAGGATAAGGTATGAAAATAGCCATAGTTGAAGATGATATTAATATGAGAAAATCCTTAGAATTATCATTAAGTGATGATTATGAATTAAAAACTTATAAAAATCCAATTGATGCTTTAAAAGAATTAGATGATAGTTTTGACTTAATAATAAGTGATATTAATATGCCTAAAATGGACGGACTTGAGTTTGTAAAAACAGCTTTAGAACAAAAAATTAGTGCTGAGTTTATAATTATTACAGGAAATGCAACTTTAAATAAAGCAATTGAAGCACTAAGACTTGGAGTAAAAGATTTTTTAACAAAGCCATTTGATTTGGATAAATTATATGAAGCAATAAATAGAGCAAAAATTATTAGAGAAAAAAAAGCTAATAAAATTAAAAAAGAAATTCCGGTAAAACAAAATGGATTTTTAGGTTCATCAAAAGAACTTGAGAATTTAAAAACAATAGCTTTAAAAGCAGCTAAAACAAATGTAAGTGTATTTTTAAGCGGTGAAAGTGGAGTTGGTAAAGAAGTATTTGCAAAATTTATTCACGAAAATAGTAAAAGAGCAAATAGGCCTTTTATAGCTATTAATATGGCTGCTATTCCTGAAAATTTAATAGAGAGTGAATTGTTTGGATATGAAAAAGGAGCTTTTACAGATGCTAATTCTAATAAATTGGGCTTATTTGAGTTAGCTAATGAAGGCACTTTATTTCTTGATGAAATAGGTGAAATGAGTGCTAGTATTCAAGCTAAGTTATTAAGAGTTTTACAAGAAAAAACTATACAAAGATTAGGTGGCACAAAATTAATTAATATAGATGTAAGAATTATAAGTGCTAGTAATATAAACATACAAGATAATATTAAAAATAATAAATTTAGAGCAGATTTATTTTATAGATTAAATACAATTATGCTAGATATTTTGCCTTTAAGACAAAGAAAAGATGAAATAATAGAAATTGCTAATGCTACTTTAAATAGAATTTGTAATGAGTATGATTTAGGGGAAAAAACTTTTAGCAAAGAAGCTATAAAAGTATTAAATGATTATAATTATCCTGGAAATATAAGAGAATTGATTTCTATTGTTGAAAGTGCTGCAATTTTAAGCGATGAAAATATAGTAAAAGATAGTGATTTAAGGCTTAATTTTACTAATAATAATAAAAATAATATAAATGACTTAGAATTTGAATTAATTAAAGAAGCTTTAAAGCAAGAAAAGGATATAAAAGCAGCTTCTAAATTAATTTCAATGAGCGAAAAAGTTTTTAGAGAAAAAATGCAAAAATACAATTTAGGAGAGTGAAATGAAAAATATTGCAATCATTGGTGCAACAGGTGCTGTAGGCGAAGAAATATTAAATGT
This sequence comes from Campylobacter sp. RM12637, assembly GCF_020137645.1. Classification (NCBI taxonomy): domain Bacteria; kingdom Pseudomonadati; phylum Campylobacterota; class Epsilonproteobacteria; order Campylobacterales; family Campylobacteraceae; genus Campylobacter; species Campylobacter sp. RM12637. The sequence goes on along the minus strand of NZ_JACGAV010000004.1, from coordinate 144,801 downwards.
ATTAAATGAATACAATTTTCCAGTAAAAGAACTAAGATTATTAGCTAGTAAAAATAGTGCTGGTAAAGAGATTGTATGGCGTGATGAAACTTATGTTATAGAAGAATTAGATGAGCATAGTTTTGATGAAGAAGATGTTGATATAGCATTTTTTTGTGCGGGTGGAAGTATAAGTGAAAAATATGCAAAAATTGCAGCAAATAAAGGTGCTTTGGTTATTGATAATACAAGTTATTTTAGAATGATGAATGATGTGCCTTTAATAGTGCCTGAATGTAATCCTGGTGATTTTGAAAAACATAAAGGAATAATTGCAAATCCAAATTGCTCAACCATTCAAATGGTGCAAGTATTAAAACCACTTGATGATGTATTTGATATAGAAAGAGTTGATGTTAGCACTTATCAAGCGGCAAGTGGAGCAGGGAATTTAGGTATGAGTGAGCTTATGGAAGGTCTTCAAAAAGTATTTGCTTTTGAAGAAATTAAACCATCAAAATTTACTTATCAACTAGCATTAAATCTAATTCCTCAAATTGATGTATTTACTGATAGTGGCTATACAAAAGAAGAGCTAAAAATGGTAAATGAAACTCAAAAAATTATGAATAAAAAAATGCAAATTAGTGCTACTTGCGTTAGAGTGCCAGTGCTTAGAAGTCATAGCGAAAGTATTACAATTACTTTTAAAAATAATGTAGATTTAACAAAAGTAAGAGAGATTTTAAGTAAAGCTCCAAGCGTTGTATTGATGGATAATCCAAATATAAAAGCACATAATGAAGATAGTGAAAATGAAGAGTTACGCTATCCAATGCCTTTATTTACAAGCAATACAAATGAAACTTATGTTGGTAGAATTAGAGTTGATTTAAATAATCCTAAGATTTTACATTTATGGTGTGTAGCTGATCAAATTCGTGTTGGAGCAGCAACTAACGCAGTAAGAATTGCTTTATTATCTTTATAAAATTACTTAAAACTAAGAATTTAAATTCTTAGTTTTATTTTTGTTCGCTAAATTTTGATTGTTTAGAATTCATAATTCTTACATTAAAATGTATTGAATTACCTATAAAATTATCTTTAAATAATCTATCTTTTTTGTTTGAATATAGCTCGTGATAGTAGTAATCTAATCCAACGCTAGTTGAATAAGCTATCCAGTTATAAGCTATTTTTTGCCCTAATAAATCATTTATATACTCTATTTCTTCATCAATTTCGCCTATTGAATTAGCAAAATAAAACATAGACCTTTCGTTTTCTTGGCTTAGGTTTAAAAACATTGGATGATAATTAATTTGAGTGCTTAAATATTTATTTGGTCTAATACTTAAAGCTCTTATTTGTGTTGCCAAAAGAGTTGTTTTCACTAATGGTATATTAAAAAATACGCTAGAATTATTTAATTTCCAAGCATCACTTAAAGCCGAATTTACATTTAGATTTTTCTTTTCAATAGTTTTAAGAGAAATTATATTGCTTTGTTCTCTTATATTATCAGTTATTTTACTTGCTAATAAGCTATCATCTTTAAATACAGCTATTTTATTATTTGAGATATTTATTAGTTTTGCAACTTGTTCTTGATAATCTATGCTACCAAATGTAAAATTAGAATTTACATTATCAAAATCACTAGATTTTGCCAATGGATTAAATACTGCAATATTTGTAATACTTTTGTTTAATACATTAATGCCGTTTTTTTGAAATCCTGTAATAATTAGTGAATAATCGTGTAATTGGCTTATGATAGGAGCTATATTAGCTTCACTTTCATCTCCTGTAAAATATACTTTCATATATACATTATCATTTTGTTTCATAAGATATGCAAGTGCAGGAGAAATTATATTACTAGAATAAGATTTTACAACTTTTTCTGGTATAACTAAAGCTATTTTAATTGTGTTTAATTGTTGTTTTTTAGGTAAATCAATATATTCAATTCCATTAAGAAGTTTTACATAAATGTTATTTAGTTTTTCATCATTAGAATTAAATCTTGTTATATAGCTTATGTAAAGACCTTTGTATAATAAGTCTTTTAGACATTCATCAGAGCATTTTTCTTTTTCGTAATTAACATAAAAAACCTTTGCTGGCTCAATTTTGACTAATTCTTGTTTGGCAGCAATAAGATTTGAGCATATTAACATTGTTGTTAATAATTTTTTCATAATTATTCCTTTATTTTTTTTAAGTTATTTATAAAATCATTTTCATAACTTGGATTTTTTTTAATAAAGCTAAAGCTGTAATTTAGCAAAACTTTTCTTTTTTTACCATAAAAGTCATAAAAAATAATATCTCCAATATTAAAATTTGATAATTGTAATATATTTTTTAAATTTTCTCCTAATAAAATTATAATATTTGCTTCACTTTCTAAAAGTTCATTTAAAAAATACTGATAGCACTTTAAAATATTTTCTTGTTTATATTGATTTGAGCATTTTACTATATTTGTAATATATACATTATTTAAATTAAGATTTAAATTCTTGCTTAAAATACTATTAAAATATTCAGCATCATTGTCATTAAAACCAATATCGCTTAGTATGAAAATATTTGATTTAATTACTTTATTTGTGTAAAAATTATTTTTACTTTTGTATAAATTGCATAATTTGCAATTTTTTATATCTTTTATATTGTAGTTTTTATTAACGCTTAACTTATCGTTGTAAAAGGAAAATCCGAATAATTTTAAGTAATGTAAATATGTATTTTTATCCATAAAATTTATTTTATATCAAAAATACTTAAAAATAATTAAGTTATTTGTGATAGAATATGCGTTTAATTTTTTTATTTAAGGAAGAAAAATGCCAAAAAGAACTTATCAACCACACAATACACCTCGCAAGAGAACTCACGGATTTCGTGTAAGAATGAAGACTAAAAATGGTCGTAAAGTAATCAATGCAAGACGCGCAAAAGGTAGAAGAAGATTAGCAATCTAAAGGAATTTTCTAGCATAAATGATTCTAAAGATTTTGCTAGACTTTATAAAATTGGTTCAAAATGGTTTGCTAAAAACTGCGTTATTTATCACGAACCAAGCGAAGTTAAAAAAATTGCAGTAATCGCAAGTAAAAAAGTAGGATGTGCTGTTGTAAGAAATAGAACTAAAAGATTAATAAGAGCTATTTTTTTACAACTTTATCCAAATATAAGTAGTGGTTATTACATATTTGTAGCAAAAAAAGGTTTTAGTGATTTAGGTTATTTTGAATTAGAAAAGAATATTAAGTGGAGTCTTAAAAGGTTGGGGTGTTTAAAGGAATAAAATGTTTAGGTATTTAGCTGTTAAATTAGTTGAATTTTATAGATATTTTTTAAGTCCTTTAAAGCCTAAATCTTGTAGATATTATCCAACTTGCTCTCAATATGCGATTATTCAACTTCAATATAATAATTTTTTTAAAGCACTTTTTTTAACAGCTTTAAGAATTTTAAAATGTAATCAATTATTTGTAGGTGGTTTTGATTATCCTATAATTAAAATTAAACATAAACCTATTATGCTTTTTACACATCAAAATAAGATAAAAAAACTTAAAATGATTTTTGTTCCAAAAGATAAACAATTTTATTATATAGTAAAAGTAATATTCAAATAAAGGAAAAATATGTTTGATAATATATCTCAACAAAAAAGGATTATAATTGCTGTAGTTTTATCTATGGTTTTTTTTATAGGTTATGATTTTTTAATCCCTAAACCAGTTGTTACTAATACTCAACAAATTCAAAAGCAAGAAGTTAGTAATATACAAACAAAAACTCAAAATATCGGAGATATTAAAGCAATAAAAACAAATAATATTATTGCTAGTGTTAATAATGAGCATTTTGATGTTCAAATCAATGAAAATGGAGAAATTAGTAGTTTTATTTTAAAAGATGAAAGATTTTTAAATGAAACAAATGAAGCTATTAATTTAGTTGATAAAAATACTACTTTATATCCTTTATCTATGGTTTTTTATGATAGTGAATTTAATAAAGAATTTAACAATACAACTTTTAAAGCAAATAAAAGTAGTGTAAATATTGGTGAAGAGCTAGTTTTAAGTAAAGATGTAAATGGTGTAATTGTTAATAAAATTATAACATTCAAAGAAAATGGTTTTTATCAAGTAAAAATTACTTTTAGTGATAATAAATTAAGAGATTATGTTATTACTCCAGGTGAGCGTCCTAATGTTTTAGCAGATACTTTAACGGTTCATGGTGCTATGATTTACAAAAATGATGATACTAAAGTAGATTATGAAGATGGAGATATAAAATCAAATGATGAAAGAGTTGAAACTGATTCTATAATAGCTGCATTTTCTGATAGATACTACACAAGCACATTTTATAATTTTGAAAAGCCATTTAAGGTAGTTGTTAAAAATCACAAAGATTTATCAGTTGGTTATGTTGTAGCTAGTGGTAATGATACATTTAATGCTTATATTGGTCCAAAAGAGCATAAAATTTTAGAAGCTGTTAATGAAAAACTTACAAATGTGGTTGAATATGGTTGGTTTACTTTTATTGCTAAACCAATGTTCGCATTTTTAAGTTTTATATATTCACATGTAGGCAATTGGGGTTGGTCTATTGTTATTCTTACGATAGTTGTTAGAATTTGTCTTACATATCCAACTTATAAAAGTATGGTTTCTATGCAAAAATTAAAAGTTTTAGCTCCAAAAATTAAAGAAATTCAAGAAAAATATAAAGGTAATCCACAAAAAATGCAAATGCATATGATGGAGCTTTATAAAAAACATAAGGCAAATCCATTAGGCGGATGTTTACCAATATTAATTCAAATTCCAATATTTTTTGCAATTTATAGGGTATTATTAAATGCTATTGAACTTAAGGCTGCCCCTTGGGCTTTATGGATTAATGACTTAGCAATACATGATCCTTATTATATTTTACCAATTTACATGGGTGCTACTATGTTTTTACAACAAGTTATAACTCCTATGACTATACAAGACCCTACACAAGCTAAGATTATGAAATTCTTACCTTTAGTATTTGTGATATTTTTTATAAATTTCCCAGCAGGTCTTACATTGTATTGGTGTGTAAATAATACATTTTCACTAGCTCAACAATGGTTTGTAAATAAAATTTTTGCTAATAAAGAAGGAAAAAATGCAAATAGTTGATAAAACACTAGAAGGTGCTATTGATAGAGCAATTAAGGAAACTAATTGCTCTATTAGAGAATTAGAGTATGAAATAATTCAATTGCCAAAAGCTGGTTTTTTAGGTTTTTTTAAAAAAGATGCAATAATTGAAGTAAAAGTTAAGAAAAAAATTGAAATTAATATTATTGAAGATATTGCACAAGATTTAAAAAATTTATTTTGTAGTGAATATTTTGATGTAAGAGATGTTGTGGTAACTCCAGCTAATGAAAATAGTGTAAATGTAGAATTTATTGCAAATTCTTATGAAAGTTTAATAGGAAAAGACGCACATAAATACAAAGCACTAGATACTATTGTAAATCATCTAATAAACATTAAATACAATCTTCACGCAAGAGTTGAGATTTGTGGTGTTCTTGCTAAATTAAGAGAAAATCTTGAAAAGCATTTAAGCGAAGTAAAGACAAAAATTGATGAAGCAGGTAAGGCTCAAACAAGACCATTAGAAACAAGTTTATTAAATCTAGTATATGAAGAATTATTAAAAGAATTTTCTCATAAAAATATAGTTATAAAAGATAGTTCTTTAGGAAGATACATTGCAATTTATGGAGAATTTAAAAAACAATGAATAGCACAATAGTAGCACTTGCTAGTGCTAGTGGAAATGGTGCTATTAGTATTATTAGATTAAGTGGGGAAAAAGCTTTAGAAATAGCATCAAAATTATTAAGTCAAAAAAACGCAGAAAAATTAAAAAATAATCCCCGCTATGCTCACTTTTTTAAACTATTTTACGAAAATGAATTTGTTGATGAAGGCATTATAATTTATTTTAAAGCCCCTTTTTCTTTTACTGGTGAAGATTGCGTAGAGTTTCAAATTCACGGCGGTTTTACAAACGCACAAAATATACTTATGATTTTAAATAAATTAGGTGCTAGATTTGCAAGAGCAGGGGAATTTAGCAAAAGAGCTTGCTTAAACAATAAAATGAGTTTAGAAAAAGCACTTTTAATAAATGAATTAATTGCTGCAAAGAGTGAAAATGCAAGAAAAATAATATCTAAGAATATAGATGGAGCTTTTAAAGAATTAATTACTAGCACTCAAGATGAGTTAATTAAAACTTTAGCTTATTTAGAAACTGCAATTGATTATGCTGATGATGATTTGCCTGAAGATATTTTAGAAAATGCTAAAACAAAACTACTTAATAATGCTAAAGAATTAGAAACAATTGCAATTAGAAGCGAGAAAAAAAGAGGCTTAATAGAAGGATTTAACCTAGCAATTATTGGAAAACCAAATGTAGGTAAAAGCTCTTTATTAAATGCTTTATTATCATTTAATAGAGCAATAGTTAGTGATATTGCAGGAACTACTAGAGATAGTATTGAAGAGTATTTAAACTATCACGGACATTTAATAAAATTAGTTGATACTGCAGGAATTAGACAAAGTGATGATTTAATAGAAGAATTAGGCATTAAAAGAAGCTATGAGGCTATTAATAAAGCTGATATAGTATTGTTTTTAATTGATTCATCAAAAGAATGCTTAGAAGATGAATTAAAACTTTTAGAATACATTAAAAATAGTGGTAAAAAATATTTTATAGTTCAAAATAAAAGCGACTTAGCTCAAGTAAATACTTTAGAAGGTATTAAAATATCAGCATTAAATAATGATATAAAAGCTTTAGAATTTGAATTAAAAAATTATTTAAATTCTCAATTAGACAATGAATTGGTTTTAACAAATACTGATTTAATAAGTGCGTTTTATAGTGCTAGTGAGAATATTTATTTAGCTATAGATAATTTTAATGAGCTTGAAATTTGTGCTTATTATTTAAATGAAAGTTTAAATAAACTATCTCTTTTTGGTAAAAAAACAGGAAGCGATGAATTGTTTGATGCAATGTTTTCTGAGTTTTGCTTGGGTAAGTAAAAATTCATTAAGCTTTTTATGTAAAATTACACTACCCTAGACAACGCGGGTTTAATATATTCGGTCTAACAGATTTTTTTATGTGATTAAGTTTAAGCAACCGTGTTCTGTGATGCAAGTAATTGTGAATTGCAGCCTTTAATGCTTTTCTTCCACTATTTTTTAGGTTACAAGACCTTGAAATTTAACGCTTGTTTGGGGATTTATGTTTAGGGTTTTAAATGGATGATAAAATATTAGAAAAGCTTGAAAAAGAAGATAAACAACTAGCCGATATTGTTGCTAGGTTTATTGCTTTTGTGGCTGATTTTATAATTTGCTATATTCTTATCTTTATTTTAATGATATATTTTATAAACGATGAAGAAATAATTAAAATAAGAACCTTAATAAATAACGAAGATTATATCAATTTAAATATATTGTTATTTAGCTATGTAAAAGCATATTTTATTATTAAATTCTTTTATGTTCTTATATTTTTTTATATGTATGGTGCAACTTTTGGCAATATGATTACAAAGACAAAAATTGTAAATTGCGAACATTTTGATACTCCTAATTTTACAGAATCTTTAAATAGAGCTTTAGTGTTTGTATTTTGTGAATTTTTTATAAATGGGGTATTGTTTGTATCTATATTCTTTAATAAGACAAGAAGAAATTTTGCTGATATTGCCAGCAAATCTATGGTGATTAAAGTTGATTAAAAAAATATCTTATTTGATATTGCTTATTGGCTTACTTTATTCAAATCAAATTGAAATTCAATCAGATGAGTTTATAAAAAAAGATAATTACATAATCTCAAATAAAGATATATTGTTGTTTAAAGAAAATTATTTTGCAAGAGCAAATAGTGGTAAATATAATCAAGATACAAAAGAGTTAGAATTATTTGGAGATGTATTTTTAATAAACAATAATCAAACTACTATATCAAATTATGCAAAAATTAATTTAGGTAATTCTTGTGCAAATTTTGATAATTTTTTTATAAGCGATTCTTTTATTGAAGTATGGTTAAAAAGTAAGAATAGTTCTTATATAAATGGTGATTTTATTGTAAAAAATGCAAGTGTTAGTTCTTGTGATGTTACAAATCCTGAATGGAGTATTGATTTTAAGGAAGGTATTTATAATACTAAAACTCAAGATTTAGTATTAAAAGGTATGGTTTTAAGATTTAAAAATATACCAATTTTTTATATGCCATATTTTGCTATTAATACAGATGATAGTAGAAAAACTGGTTTTTTGGTTCCTAAATTATCAATAAAAAGCAAAGAAGCTATTCATTATGAGCAACCATTTTTTTGGGCGATTAATCATAGAATGGATTTAGAATTAAGACCACAAATTAGAACAAATAGGGGTTATGGAATTTATTCTAATTTTCGTTTTGTTGATAGCCCTTATTCTAAAGGAAATATAGGAGTTGGGTATTTTAAAGAATTTAATAGTTATTTTAATAAAGAAGAATTGAAATTTGGCGAGCATTATGGATTTAATATGCACTATGAAAGAGATAAAATCTTTAATACAAATAACAAAAATCAAGAAGGATTATATTTAGACTTTTTAAGAATTAGTGATATTGATTATTTGAATTTATCTAGTTTTTTAGATAATAATGATGAAGCCATAATAACTTCAAAATTTAATTATTTTTATACAGATAATAAAGATTATTTCGGTTTATATGCTAAATATTATCAAGACACTTCAAGTATTAATCAAGATTATACTTTACAAGAAGTTCCAAATTTACATTATCATAGATTTTATGATACTTTATTTGACAATCATATTAACTATAAAGCAGATTTTTCATATAGCAATTTTTATAGAAGAGAAGGTAGCACATTAAATAGATTTCATTTTTATGTTCCAATTGAGTTTAATAAAAGCTTATTTGATGATTATATTAACTTTGTTTTAAATGAAGAATTTGAATTAGGACTTAACTTTTATAATAATTATAGTAGAAGAGATGATTATAATTTTAATTCTACTCATAGTGCTTTTATATATACTAATTTATTTAGAAAGTATGATTATATATTGCATAATATTAATTTTGGTTTTGGTGCTAGTCTTAGGACTGGTTCAAAAGAAATAGAAAATGAATTTTTCATACCAAATACTTATGATGATTTAACCTTTAATATTGAGTTATCTCAAATAATTTTTAGTGATAATGATAAAAAACTTAAGCATTCTTTAACGCTTAGGACAGAAGATTCTAAGTTTAATATTTTAAGCAATCAGTTTAAGTATTATTTTAATAATAATTTTAATATTAATAATACTACGGAGTATTCGTTTAAAAATTCTAATATTGATAGATTTTTTATAGAAGGAGTATATACAACCCAGCCATTTAAAATAAGTTCTGGATTTTATTATAATAAAATTGATGAGCTTCTTGTGAAAAATAAGCCTTATGATAGATTTTTAACTAGTAAATTTCAATATGAATTTATGCCTTATAATATAATATATTCTCAAGCTTGGTTTAATTTAAATAGTAAGAAATTTGAAAACTATAGTATAGGTTTTACTCATAAAAAAAGATGTATAAATTATTCTTTAGAATTTAAAGAAAGCACAACAGCTAAACTTACTCAAATGGGTGTAAAATCTGTAAGAGATAGGGGGGTTTATTTGAAATTCAATCTTTATCCAATAGGCGGTGTAAGATATAATTTTGCTTTAAGAGGTGATGATACTTATGATTTTTGACAATCCTTTACAAGCTGCTAATAAATTTAGTGAAAAATTATTGCAATATAAAGAATTAGAAGGACATATAATTATAGGAAATAGTATTAAAAATATTCCTTTTATTGAGACTATTGCAAGTGAACTTAATTTATATTATGATATGCTTTTTAACAAAGGCATATATGCCCCAAATAATGAATGTCAGATAGCAAAAATTAGTGAAACAAGAGATATAGTATGTATTCAAGAATTAATTGAAGCTTTTTCCATAACTCAAGAATATATTTTATCAATGAGTACTGTGCTTTATGATGAATCAATTATGGGTAAAATTGCAAAATATAGAAAGTCTTTACCACTTAGCAATCTTAAAGGTAAGGATATTTTATTGTTAGACCAAGGTTCAAACAGTGGTTTAACTATTAATGTATGTCATAAAAGTTTATTGGGTTTAGGCGTTAGAAGTATAAAATATGCAAGTGCTTTAGTAGCTGCTGATGCTTATAATTATTATAATGATTTATTTGATAAAGTTTATTATTTAGAAAAAATAGAACATTTTATAGATAAAGATTATTACTACAAGCAACCACTTGAAATATCAAGTGAATATGCGTGTGAGATTTTAGAAACGAGCAATTATTATTTGCCATATCAAAAGGAGATAAATGAAAAAAATAATTAAGATTAACGATAAAGAATTAGTATTTGAACTTGATTTAGTTGCCAAACAAGCAAATGCAAGTGTTTTAATGACTTGTGGTAAAACGGTTATGTTAGCAAGTGTTGCTAGAGAAGATGAGTGTGTTAGTGAAGATTTTTTACCATTAACCGTTAGTTATGTAGAAAAAACTTATGCAGCAGGTAAAATTCCAGGCGGTTTTGTGAAAAGAGAAACAAAACCAAGTGATTATGAGACTTTAACTTCAAGAATAATTGATAGAACATTACGCCCATTATTTCCTAAGGGTTATTTACACCCAACTCATATTGTAGTTATGCTTCTTTCGGTTGAAGAAAATGTTGATATTCAGCCACTTGCACTTTATGCAGCAAGTGCGGCTTTATTTTTAAGTGATATTGAAATTGTATATCCAGCAGTTGGGGTTAGGGTTGCTAAGGATGAAAATGGTTTTGTTCTAAATCCTGATTTAAATTCTTTAGAACTTTCAAGTCTTGATTTGTTTGTAAGTGGTCTTAAAGATGAATTATTAATGATAGAAATGAAAGCAAATGAGACTAATAATTCAATGAATGAGATGAGTGAGAGTGAGTTATTACAAGCTTTAGAATTTGCAAAAGGTAGTATTTTAAATATAAGTAATGATTTTTATAATACTTTTAAAGAATATAAAAAATCTTATGAGTTTAACTATAAAGCTGATAGTGAAAATCTAGCAGTATATGAATATTTAGAAAAAAACTATTTAGAAGATATAAAATTTGCAATTAATAAAATGGCTAAAAGCGAAAGAGCAAGTGAGCTTAAAGCTATTGCAAAAAAAGTTGTTTTAGATGAAGAATTTATAAATAATAATTGGAGTGAAGCTGAACTTGATTATGAATTAAATCGTATTAAAAAACATATAGTAAGAAAGCAAATCTTAAAAGAAAGAAGAAGAGCTGATGGGAGAGCTTTAGATGAGGTTCGTCCTATTAGTATATTGACTAATATTTTACCAAATGCGCACGGCTCTTGTTTATTTACAAGGGGTCAAACTCAAGCATTAGTGGTTTGTACTTTAGGTAGCGACAATGACGCTCAAGCGATTGAATTATTAAATAATAAATCAACTACCTATGAAAGATTTATGTTTAATTATAATTTTCCTGGTTTTTGTGTAGGCGAAGCAAGTCCTTTAAAAGCACCTTCAAGAAGAGAATTAGGACACGGAAATCTAGCAAAAAGAGCTTTAAGTTCTTCAGTTAGTAAAGATTATGCTCATACTATTAGAATAGTTTCAGAAATATTAGAAAGTAATGGAAGTAGCTCAATGGCTAGTGTTTGTGGTGGCTCATTAGCTCTTCGTGCTGCAGCAGTTCCTAGTAAAAAACTAGTAGCTGGAGTTGCTATGGGACTTATAATTGAAGATAATGAATATGCTGTATTAACTGATATTATGGGCTTAGAAGATCACGATGGGGATATGGATTTTAAAGTAGCAGGTAGTGTTGATGGAATAACTGCTATGCAAATGGATATAAAATTAGGTGGGGTTAGCACTGAAATATTAACCCAAGCTTTAGAAGCTGCTAGAAAAGGAAGAATTCATATTCTTAATTTAATGGAAGAAGCAAATTCTAAGATTGTTATTAATGAAGAAATTTTACCTAAATTAGAAATATTTAGCGTAAGTGCTAATGATATTCCAGAAATTATTGGTCAAGGTGGTAAAACTATTAAAGAAATCATAGATAAATTTGGCGTTAGCATAGATTTAGATAGAGATAAAAATGAAGTAAAAATTAGTGGAAAATTAGTAAAAGAAGCTAAAGAATATATATTAAATGAAGTGTTAAAACCAAAATCTAAAGGCAAAAAACAAGCTCCTAAAGTAGAATTTGAAATAGGAACTAGATTTAGTGGAGTTGTTAAAAAAGTAGCTAATTTTGGAGTATTTGTAACCTTACAAGACGGCATTGATGGATTATTACATTCTAATAAAATTAAGGGTAAAAGCTTTAATGAGGGCGAAACGCTAGAAGTAATAGTTAGCGAAATTAAAGATGGAAAAGTAGGACTTAGTTTAGCAGATGAATGATTTATTTGATGGGATATTATTAGGACTTGGAGTTTGCGTTCCTTTTGGTCCTGTTAATATTCTAATTTTAAGTTATGCACTAAAATCTTTTAAGAATGCTTTTTCTTTAGGTTTTGGTGCTTTTGTTGCTGATTTACTTTATTTATCATTATTAAGCTTTAGCGTTTTAGAATTTATTAAAAATGATTTATTTTTAAATATTTTAAGTATTTTTGGCTTTATATTTTTAAGTTATTTAGCATTTTTAATGCTAAAGCCAGTAAAAGATATAAATCTTCATAAGAATTTAGAAAATACAAATATATTTAGTAATTTTATTAAAGGATTTTTACTAAATCTAGCAAATCCTTATGTAATCACATTTTGGCTTAGCGTTGCAACTATGCTAAGCACTAAACAAAATCCTATATATTTATTTTTAGGACTTAGCGTTAGCATACTTATTTGGATATTTTCGCTGTCGTTTTTTGTATATAAATATACAAATTTATTTAGTATAAAAGTGCTAAAGATTATTAATATAATTTCTGCTTTTATTTTAGAATATTTTGCAATTATGCTTGTTTTAAGGAGATTTTATGACTTTTAAGGAATGTTTGGATAATAGATTTTCTTGTAGAGATTTTATTGACTATGAATTAAGTAAAGATGAATTAATTAATATAGTAGAACTTGCAAAATTAAGCCCTAGTGCAACAAATATGCAACCAGCAAAACTAAGCTTTTTTAGTGGCAAAAGTCTTGTTAAATTAAGCGATGATTTATTAAATGCTGTTAAAAATGATATTAAAAGCCAAGATATAAAATTATATCCTGATATTTGGTTTGAACCTTATAAAGGTAGGAGATTTGAATCGGGAATTAAGCTTTATGAAGCACTTAATATAAAGCGAGATGAGAAAGAAAAAAGGCTAGAGCAATGGCATAAGAATTTTAAATTCTTTAATGCTAAAAATCTAGCAATTTTACATATTGATAATGGTTTAAACGAAGGTTCTTTGCTAGATTGTGGTATTTTTCTAGCTAATTTTTTGAATGCGGCTACATATTTAGGATTTAGCACTTGTGTTTTAGGTAGTATTGCTGAATATTGCGATACTATTAGAGAAAATGGGATTGAAGGAAAAATCATATGTGGCATTGCAATAGGTAAAAAAAGTAGCGATAATGTAAATAATTTTAAAACTACTAGAGCAAGTAATGAAGAAATAATTAAATTTATTTAAAGGAGAAAAAATGAGTGTTACAATGGATTTTTGTATTTTTTCTATGAGCGATGATAGTAAAAGTGAAGAAATAGCACCAATTATTGAGTATTTAAGAAAGAAAAATATAAAACACAAATTAGGTGCAATGGGAACTAGCGTAGAAACTGATGATTTAAAAAGTGCTTTAAAAATTTTAAATAAAGCAAATAAATTAATTAATAAAGATAGAGTTTATTTAGTAGCCAAATTTGACATTCACAAAAGTAGAAATGATAATTTAAAATATAAGGTAAAATCGGTTAAAAAGCGTCTAAAAGATAAAGAATAAAATCTTTATGCTATGTTATAATTGCTCTAAGCCTACATTTAAGATTTTTTGTAAAACTTGTGAAAAAGAATTTAAATTACTTGAATGTAAAAGAAGAATTTTAGATGATGGTTTAGAAGTAATTAGCTTTTATAAATATTCTAAAATTAAAAAACTATTAAATCACAAGCATTTTATTAGTGGATATTTTATATTAAATAAACTCGCATCTTATTCTTATAAAAGATTTCATTTTGATAATGAATTAGCTTATGCTATAGGCTTAGATGATGATTGCTCTAGCGGATATTCTCATACAGCAATACTTATTAAAAATATGAAATCAAAAAATATTATTCCATTATATAACGCAATTAAAGCAAAAAATAAGATTATTTATAAAGGCAAAAGCCTTTCATTTAGAAAGAAAAATAAAAGAAAATATGAATTACAAAAGACCTTGGATTTACCTGTAATTTTAGTAGATGATATTATCACTTCAGGTGAGTCTTTAAAACAAGCGAATTTAGTGCTTAAAAAAGCTAAAATTAAGGTTCTTTTTGCGGTCGTATTAGCCGATGCGAAAGTTTAGTTTGCTAGTATAAAAAAATCTTTACTTAAAGGAAAACAATGAATTTATTTGATAATAGTGAAATTACTATTGTAGATATTGAAGATAGTATAAAAACAAGCTATCTTGATTATTCTATGTCAGTAATTATAGGCCGTGCCTTACCTGATGCAAGAGATGGATTAAAGCCGGTTCATAGAAGAATTCTTTATGCAATGAATGATTTAGGAGTAGGTTCAAAAAGTGCTTATAAAAAATCAGCTCGTATAGTGGGTGATGTAATCGGTAAATACCATCCGCACGGAGATACTGCTGTTTATGATGCTTTAGTAAGAATGGCACAAAGCTTTTCAATGAGATACCCAAGTATTGATGGTCAAGGAAACTTTGGTTCAGTTGATGGAGATGGTGCTGCAGCTATGCGTTATACTGAAGCTAGAATGACAATTTTGGCTGAAGAATTGTTAAAAGATTTAGATAAAGACACCGTTGATTTTGTTCCAAACTATGATGATAGTATGAGTGAGCCTGATGTTTTACCTTCAAGAGTGCCTAATTTATTATTAAACGGCTCAAGTGGTATTGCTGTTGGTATGGCAACTAATATTCCACCACATAGTTTAGATGAATTAGTAGATGGACTTTTATATTTACTTGAGAATAAAAACGCTAGTTTAGAAGAAATAATGCAGTTTATAAAAGGTCCTGATTTTCCAACTGGTGGGATAATTTTTGGTAAAAAAGGCATTATAGAAGCTTATAAAACAGGTCGTGGTAGAATTAAAGTAAGAGCAAAAACTCATATAGAACAAAAAGGAAATAAAGAGCTAATAGTAATTGATGAGTTGCCTTATCAAGTAAATAAAGCAAGACTTCACGAGCAAATTGCAGAGCTTGTAAAAGAAAAGCAAATAGAAGGTATAAGCGAGACAAGAGATGAGAGTGATAGAGATGGAATTCGCCTTGTAATTGAGCTTAAGCGTGATGCTATGAGTGAAATTGTGCTAAATAATTTATTTAAAAGCACCACAATGGAGACAACATTTGGTGTGATAATGTTAGCAATTCACAATAAAGAACCTAAGGTATTTTCTTTAATTGAGCTATTAGATTTATTCTTAAATCATAGAAAAACCGTAATTATTAGAAGAACTATTTTTGAACTTGAAAAAGCAAAAGCAAGAGCGCATATCTTAGAAGGTCTTAAAATTGCACTAGATAATATAGATGAAGTAATTGCATTAATTAAATCAAGTGCAGATACTGCAAGTGCAAGAGATGCTTTAGTAGAAAAATTTAGCTTAACTGAATTACAAGCTAATGCTATTTTAGAAATGAGACTTAGCCGTCTTACAGGACTTGAAAGAGATAAATTAGAAGATGAATTAAGAGAACTTTTAGCAAAAATTGAAGAACTAAATGCAATCTTAAAAAGTGAAGAAAAAATAGAAGAAATAATTCACGATGAATTATTAGAAATTAAAAATAAATTTAAAGTTCCAAGAATTACTGAAATAGTAGATGATTATGATGAAATTGATGTAGAAGATTTAATACCAAATGAGCCAATGGTAATTACAATTACTCATCGTGGATATATTAAAAGAGTTCCTACAAAATCATATGAAAAACAAAAGCGTGGTGGTAAAGGTAAAGTCGCAGTTACTACTTATGATGATGATTTTATAGAGAGTTTCTTTACTGCAAATTCTCACGATACGCTAATGTTTGTTACTAATAAAGGACAACTATATTGGTTAAAAGTTTATAAAATTCCTGAAGGTAGCAGAACTGCTAAAGGAAAAGCTGTTGTAAATCTAATCAATCTTTTACCAGATGAAAAAATTATGGCAATAATTCCAACAACTGATTTTGCTAAGACAAAATCACTTGCATTCTTTACTAAAAATGGTCTTATTAAACGCACGAATTTAAGTGAATATAGTAATATCCGTTCAGTTGGTGTAAGAGCTATTAATCTTGATGAAAACGATGAATTAGTAAGTGTTTTAATAGCACAAAATGATGATAGTGAAAATATTGATTTGGTTGATGAAAATAGTGAAATTATTGAAGATGATAATATTCAAATTGTTGAAGAAGAAAATTCTTTAGATGAAAACCAAGAAAACCAAGAAGAGCAAGTTAGTGGAACTATGATTTTTGTAGCTACTAAAAAGGGTATGTGTATTAAATTCCCACTTACAAAAGTTCGTCAAATTGGTCGTGTAGCTCGTGGGGTAACTGCTATTCGCTTTAAAGAAGAGCAAGATTATGTAATAGGTGCAGTGGTTATTGAAAGTAATGAGCAAGAAATTTTAAGTGTTAGCCAAAAAGGTATCGCAAAAAGAACTGATGCAGGAGAATATCGCTTACAAAGTCGTGGTGGTAAGGGCGTAATTTGTATGAAACTTACTCAAAAGACAAAAGATTTAGTAGGCATTGTAATTGTTGATGATACTATGGATTTAATGGCACTTACAAGTAGTGGCAAGATGATTAGAACTGATATGCAAAGCATTAGAAAAGCTGGTAGAAATACAAGTGGAGTAATTGTTGTAAATGTTGGTAGCGATGAGGTTGTAAGCATTGCAAAATGCCCTAAGGAAGAAGACGAAGAAGAAAATTTAGAAGAAGAGAATGGCTTATTTGATGATAATTGATATTGTTATTTTAGCTTTCTCTTTAGCAATTGACGCATTTTTTGTAGCATTAAGTATTTGCTTAGTGCTACAAAAACAATCTTTAAAAAAGTTATTGGTTTTTAGTGCATTATCTGCTTGTTTTCAAGTTTTAATGCCTATTTTAGGATATTATGTAACTTATTTATTAAATGTAAGGTATATGAAGTTAATTCAAGCAATTGACCATTATGTGATTTTTGCAATTTTTGTATTTTTAGCATATAAATTATTTAAGGAATTCTTAGATAATGAAAATGAGAATATTAATATAAGTTATGGTTCATTATTTTTGCTTAGCATAGCAACTAGTATTGATGCACTAGGTGCAGGACTTATGATATTTTCTTTGGAATATAATTTATTTATTTCTTCTTTATTAATAGCTTTAATTACATTTTTTATGTGCTTTTCTAGTTTATTTATAAGTAAAATGAAAGTTAATAAAAAAATTTTACAACCAATAGGAAGCTTGCTACTTTTATTTTTGGCGTTTAAAATTGTAATAGTTCATATGCTAGAAAACATATAACTTGTAAATTCGTAACACTTTTTATAATTTTTTCAAAAAAATCTTTTGAAGTTTTTATTTTTTTTATATCATACTCCTTTATCACAAAAGGAGTATAAATGATTATAGGTTGTTTAAAAGAAATTAAAGACCAAGAATATAGAGTTGGCTTAACGCCTTTAGATGTTATTGAATATATAAATCATGGACATGAAGTTTTAGTAGAAAGTAAAGCCGGTGCTGGTATTGATATAAGTGATGAAGAATATATAAAAGCCGGAGCAAAGATTTTAACTAAAGAAGAAATTTTTGAAAAAGCTGGAATGATTATTAAAGTAAAAGAACCAATTGAAAGTGAATATAAGTATTTTAAAAAAGGACAGATTTTATATACATATTTACATTTAGCAGCAGATGAAAAACTTACAAAAATGTTAATAGATAAAGAAATATCAGCATTTGCTTATGAGACGATTCAAGAAGGTAAAAATCTTCCTTGTTTAGCTCCTATGAGTGCTATTGCTGGTCGTTTAGCGGTAATTCAAGGTTGTAAGTATTTGGAAAAAACTTATGGCGGTAATGGAATGCTGCTTAGTGGTCTAACTGGTGTTAAAAAAGGAAAAGTTGTAATTTTAGGTAGTGGTATGGTAGGGCTTAATGCTGCTCAACTTGCTTTTGGTATGGGAGCAGAAGTTGTAATTCTAGGTCGTGATGCTAATAGACTAGATTATATTGACCATGTATTTAATGGTAAGATTACTACTTTATATAGTAATATTTCAAATATATTAGATAGTATAAAAGATGCTGATGTAGTAATTGGAGCAGCTTTAGTTCCAGGAGCAAAAACTCCTAAATTATTATCTAGAAAACATTTAAAACATATGAAAAAAGGTGCTGTTATAGTTGATGTTGCAATTGATCAAGGCGGTTGTTTTGAGACAAGCCGTGCAACAACTCATACAAACCCTATTTATGAAGTTGATGGGATAATTCATTATGCAGTTGGTAATATGCCAGGAGCAGTTGCAAAAACAGCTACTTTAGCACTATTAAACGCTACAACTCCTTATGGAATTAAAATAGCAAACCTTGGAGTAATTGGTGCTATAACTTGTTTTGAAAGTTTAAGATATGGTTTAAATACACATAAAGGACACTGCACTCACGAAGGTGTGGCAAATGCCTTTAACCTTGAGTATTTTAATCCTAAGAATTTCATTGCTATGTAATATGATTAGGCATTTATATTTTTTATAAATGCCTATAGGTTTTTATTAGTTATTTATAATTATAATTAATAAAAGTCTATAAAATAAAGATAAAAATTTTATTATTTAAGTATTTTTTAAGTTTTTAAATATATAATAACAGCTTTTAATCACGGAGGATTTATAGCTCAGTTGGTTAGAGCAACCGGCTCATAACCGGTTGGTCCCAGGTTCGAGTCCTGGTAAATCCACCACCTCCTTTAAATTTAATAGAATTAAATCTTTCTTAGGCTTCAAGATTTTCTTTAGGAGAAAACGATGTCAAAAAATAAGTTAAAACCACTATTACCAATATGTTACATAGAAGCCCTAGAAAGATTTGCCTTTTTAGGCTTTTTAGGTATTTTTGTATTTTATTTAATGGATACATTTTCTTTTTCTAAAGGTGAAGCAAGTGCAATAAGTGCAAGTTTGGGTGCTGCCATTTATGCTTTTGGTATATTTGGAGCCTATTTAAGTGATTTTTGCTTAGGTGCAAAAAGATGTGTAATTTTAGGAATTATTTTTCTTACTTTAGGGTATTTATGTTTAACTTTTGATTTATTAACAATATCTCTTTTTTGCATTATTTTTGGTAGTGTATTAATCAAGTCAAATATTACAAGTTTGTTATCTAAAAGTTATCCTAATGATAGCGAGTATGTATTTAGTATGTTTTATATTTTTGTAAATATAGGATGTTTTTTGGGGCAAATTAGTGCTGGTCTTTTAATACTACATTCTTATAATTTAGCATTTTTCATATCATTTTTTAGTGTATTTTGTGCTATTTTAGTATTTTTTTATAATTCAAAATATATATCTAGCGAACCTATAAAATATGATTTTTTTAAAAATAATATAGCTATGCTTATTTTGATATTTTTATTTATTGCATTCTTAGCTACTCAAGAACTTTTGGTGGTTAGTAAAATTATAAGTATTTTTTCAATTTTAATTTTAATAATTTTTTATATTTTTATTTATAGAAAAATACCAACAAAAAATAATTTTAAAAAATTAGCTTTTTATTTAATAGCTGCTGTGTTTTTTTATATGCTGATTTTTCAAAGCTTTAATACTTTAAATATTTTAATTAAAAGTAAGGTTTCTTTTAGTATTTTAAATTATCAAATTCCAGCTAGTTGGTATTTAGCTTTTATGTTTTTAGTCAGTATTTTTACAAGTATGCTTTTAAGTTTTATAAGTAAAAAAAGCTCAATTAATGAAGCATTAATTATACCAGCTGCTATGATTATTGCTGCTAGTTCATTTATTGTTTTAGGAATGCTTAGTAAAGATGATTTTATTAATCCAATATATATATTAATTACTTATTTTATGTTGGGTATTTCTCAAACAAGTATAGGGGTTTTAGGACTTAGCATAGTATCAAAATTAACTCCAAGTGGATTTAATTCAAGCACTATGGGAATTTGGTTTTTATGTTCTGGTGCTGCACAAGGAATTGAAGGAATTATTGCAAAATATATTGATAATATTAGTTATGAATTGTATTTTAGTATGCAAGGATTTCTTGTATTATTTTTAGCATTACTAATGTTATTTGCGTATAAATACTTAAAAGTATAACTATAATTTAATTGTTGATTAGTTCTAACGGATTTATGTGGTAGTTTTTTTGTGTAACTTCAAAAGTTAAATCCCTTTCAACTTTTCCAACAATGTTTCCTTTTTTTAATACTTCTCCAACCTTTGCAAGTTTGCTAAATTTTGATAAGTGAGCGTATATTGTATGAATTCCATTTGCGTGTTCAACAATTACAACCTTATCAAGGACTGCAGTATCATTTGCAAAAACTACTTTTCCATCAAATACTACTCTTACATTGGCATCAGGCGTATTTGAGCGTAGCACTACATTTTCATTAAATATTTTTAATTTATATATAGGGTCTATGTAATCTCCAAATTTTTGTTTTACACTAAAATCAACCAAAGGTGCTATAGTTTTTGCTCCTGTATATTTTGCTACCTTTCCATCATAACTTAAGGTATCAGAATGTTTTACTTGTGTAGTTTGACTTGATTTTTTATTTGATTTTTCATTTTCTATGATTTTTAATTTAGCCAAAGTTGCTCTAATTTCATCTTGTTGTTTTTGTAAATTTGTTAGGCGTTGTTTATATATTTTTTCATCTTGTTTTTGTTTAGAAATTAAATTCTCTTGGCGTTTTTTAAGTTCGCTTAATTCTTTTGCTTGTTTTTTATAATTATCAATATTTACATTCATTTCACTAATTTTTTTTTGCTTATAATCAATTTGTTGTTGCGTTCTTGCATAATCTTTTGAAATTTTATAAAGCTCATTATTCAAAACTTCAGAAAGTGTGTTTAATACTTCAATAGAAACTATACTCATTGAGCTATCAATTAAATCTTTTGGTGCTATTAAATCATACGAAAAATCCTTAGCAATTATTTCAACTAATTTAGCACCTAATTTCTCTTTATCTTTCATTAGCTCTTTATTTTGTGTAATAAATGTATTTAATTCTCCATTTTGAGCATTTACAAGTTCTTGTAATTCTGCTGTTATATTTGAAGTTTTTTTAACTTTTTCATTTATTTCTTTTAATTTTTGTTCCCCTTCAATTATTTCACTTGCCAAATCTTCTAATTTTTTTGATATTTGTTCTTTTTCATTTTGAGTTTGCTCTAGTTTTTTTGTGTTGTTTTCTATTTGATTTGCAAATAAACTTAAGCTAAACAAAACTATTAGAAGTTTTTTCATTGTCTTTTTACCTTAAACATTACAATCATTATACATAGTAATGAAGCTAGTAAAGAATAAGAGCTTACTTCAATTAAGCTAGGTAAAAAATCAATTTGCGGTAAATCTATATCAAGTTTTGCTAAAAATTCTTTTATATAAGAGATATTATTAAAATTAATAAAAAACGCAAATAATAAAGCAAAACAAATTATATTATCTACAAATACAATCTTAAGCATTGGTGCAGCTCTTTGGAAGAAATTTGCCCCAAATAAATTAAGAATATAAATTCTATTTTCGTGCTCGTATTTAAAAATTTTTATTTGTTTTATAAATAAAGCAATAGATAATATGCTTATGCAAATTAAACATATATAAGAGATTAGTTTTATAATATTTAATAATTTATATATTTTAATGTGTGTTTTTGAGAATGTTTCTACTTTTAAAACATTTGGTATTTTTAATAGTTGTTTTTTGATTTGATTTATTTCGTTTTCATTAATAAATTTAGTAAAGCTAATATTATAAAATTTTGGGAGTTTTGATTTTAAGGTATTTAAATTAGCATTTGTTATATCTTTTTTTAATTTATTAAGAATTTCACTAGGGTCTAATTCATTAATACTTGAAAAATACTCAATATTAGCTAAATCAACTGCTTGAATTTCAAGCTCGCTTACTAATACTACGCTGTAATCTTTATTTAATTTGGTTTCATAATCTTTTATTAATTCATCAATAAAAAAGGCAAATTGAAAACAAAAACATATAATAAAAAGTGGAAAAATAAAACTAATATGTGTTTTAAATAAATTCATTCAAAACCCCATTTTCTATATTTAAATGTCTATAATTAAAATCAATTCTAGGTGGAATTTGATGAGTTACTGCGATAATGCAAGCATTGAATGTGTTTCTAGCAGCATTTAGTAATTGCCAAATAATATCAGCTGAATGAATATCAAGATTTCCTGTTGGCTCATCACAAATTATTATTTTAGGATTATGTATGATTGCTCTTGCAAGGGCTATTCTTTGTTGCTCTCCGCCACTTAATTCTAAAGGCATTTTTTTAGCTTTATGCTGAAGTTTTGTATATTTTAATAACACATCTACATGCTTGCTGATTTGTTCATTTTTAACGCCAGCTATTTTTAAAGGTAATGCTATATTATCGCTTACATTTAGCTCGTTAATTAGCTTATAATCTTGAAAAATTATTCCTAATTTTCTTCTAAGTTTTAATAATTCAGCATTGCTAATATTTCCCATATTTTTAAACAAAACATGCAAATCCCCACTAAATTCGCTAAATTCTCCAAAAAAACTTTTAAGCAATGTTGTTTTCCCGCTACCACTTTTACCGGTGATAAATATAAAATCACCTTCATTAGCACTAAAATTTATATTATGCAATACTATTTCATTATTGTAGGCTAGAGTTAAATTATTGGCATTTATTAAAGTAGCATTGCTTTTCATTGTAAAAACTCTTTTAATTTAATAAATGCTTTTAAATTTAAAGTATTTGGGCAAAAGTCGTGAAACAAAAACTCAAATTCTTCATTTTCTTTACATAACAAATAAGAGCTACTTGGTGTGTCAAATCCACCATAAGCTATTTGAATGATTTTTGCATTATCACATTCATAAATTCTTGATATTTTTAAGAAAAAATCTTCATCAATATGTTTTATAAAATTAAGCTTATTAAAATCAATTTTGAAATTAATTTTTTGATTTATGATTTCTTGATTTAAATTCTTTTTATTTCTCACATAGCAAACAAAATCATATATATCTTTATTCATTTTAAGCCAACGGCTTTCGTATTTGCTTATTATCCTTGCGTTTTTATTTTTAAAATAATCATAGTCTAAATCATAAAAAATATTTTTTGTATATTCTGCATACATTAAACTATCGCTTCTTAATTCAAAAAATCCATTTTCTTTTAATACTCTTTCGCACTCGTTTTTAAATTCATTTGATACAACTCTTCTATAAGGAGCGTCGTCCCAAGGCACAGGAAAATGCAAATATATTCCATTTAAACAACTATTATTTAATTCTTTTATAGCTATTCTTGCATCAAAATCTAATAAATATATATTCTTTAAATCTTTAGCTAATTTACTTACTTGAATAAGACTAGGTTTATGAATTTCTATTCCAATATAAGTATTTTGAGGATTATTTTTTGCTTGATATAGTAAATGTCTTCCTGAACCAAAACCTATCTCTAAATAAGCATTATCTAATGAATTAATTAATTCTTTAAAGTCCTTAGGAGATGATATGACATTACTTGCTAATTCTTTAAATTTATTATAATGATATGCTTTTGATATGATTTCATCACAAAATGTTTTTTCAAATGCTTCTAAGGCTTTTTGCATCAAGGCTAAGTCGGTAATTTTTGTTAATTTATCAATTTTTACTACAAATTCATTATTTTTTTCGTTAAGTTCTATAAAAAAACTAGAATTATTAATACTGGTATAAACTAAAGTTTTGCCTAATTGTGTTTTTGTTTTAAATTTAAATTTAACCTCCCCAACACTAATTGGCAAGGTTAAATTCTTTATATATTTTGCTTTAAAATTTGGCATTATTTAACACTCAATTTTGAACTAGGTTTTGATTCTATTCCAAATTCATCAACGCCAATTATTTGATAAACATCTCCAGGCACATATGTAGTATCTACATAATAATCATTTTGTATTCCGTTTGCAACTTCTGTTGAATTTTTAATAAGTTTATAGGTTCTTATACGATTATCCGTGCTAATCCATTTTATTTTTAGTGTATTTTCATTTTGTAATTCAAATCCTGTAAGAGCAGGAGTTTTAGGTTTATCAAGGCTCATTCCAACTACATTTACGCCAGTTTTTGCACTCTCAAGTCCGTCTTTATCTATCATAGTTACATAATAATATCTGCTTACTCCATCATCTCCTATATTATCCTCATAGCTATTTTCTGTAGTTGTAGCTAGCTCAAAAAATGGTAATAAAGATGCTTTTGAATAATATATTTTATAATGAGAAAAATCTTCATATTTAGGAGCGTCCCAAGTAAGAATTATTTTTTTAGGTAGGTTTGTAGTTACATTGATATTTACAATTTGTGGTGGTAAAACTTTACTAATTGCTTCAACTTCAGCACTAGCATCACTTTCAACTCCGTTATAAGTTAGTGCAGTTACTTTGTATTTAGCATATAGATTTGCTTTAACTTCGTCTAAATATTCAGCACTTAAGCGATTATTAATAGTTGCTACTTTATACCACTTATCAGAATTAGCGTCTTGTTTATAAATATTATATTTTACAACTCTTGAATCAGTATGCGGTCTCCAAATTATTTTGATTTTATTAGGAAGTCCTGCTATTGCTTGAATGAATGTAACTGGTTCAATTTTTCCTATAGTTTTTACATTTATAGTAGATAATTTTGAATTACCTTCTTTATTAAAAGTTACGAAAGTATAAGCATAGCTAGTATCAGGATTTAAATTATTATCAGAATAATGAGTTGCATATCTATCATTTATAGTAGCGATTAGTTTGTCTTTTGCATTTTCATCATTTAGCTCTTTTCTATAAATCTTATAACCATCTATATTTTGATCATATATAGGGTCCCACTCAAATCCTATTTCTCTCATACCTTGAAGAGTTCTTATATTATTTACCATAGTAAGATTATCAATCGGAGCAATTTCACTAAGACTTGTTGTGCTAGAGCACGCATTAAAACCTATAATAAAAGCCGTAAATAAACTTATTTTAATAATTTTCTTCATATTTTGCCTTTCGTGTAAAGATTTAATTATACTAAGTATGAATAATGATTTATAAGCATATCCTATTCCAAATTATTACTAAATTGATTTAATAAATTATGAGCTAGATTTAAGTCAAGTTTTATATCTTTAAAATCTTTAATAGCTTCATTAAAACTCAAACAATTACTTGAATAAAATTCCATAAAATTATTTGTTATTGGATGGGTGTAATTTATATAAAATGAATGTAGCATTAATCTATTTGCTTTATTTTTACTGTTCTCATCAGCATAAATACTATCTCCTAAAATATATCTATTTACACTTGCTAGATGGGTTCTTATTTGATGAGTTCTACCACTTTCTAATTTTGCTGAAATTAAAGCTTTATCATTTGTATTTGCAAGATTTATAAAATGAGTTCTAGCCCATTTGCCCCATCTATCTTCATTTAAGCCGTATTTTTTAATACATTCATCTTTGCTTAAAGATTGCATTTTTAATCTATTATTCTCATTTCTTTTTATATATTTTTCTATATGATTTTGATTTATTGTGTGGTTTGTAACTGCTAGATAAATTCTATTTACTTCTCTATTTTTAATCTGATTTGCTAAGCTAAAATATGCTTCATTGCTTTTAGCTACTAGCATAACTCCGCTAGTATCTTTATCAAGTCTATGCACTATTCCTGCTCTTATTTTGCCGTTGATATCAGCTAGTTTATAATTTCTCTCAAGTAGCCATTCTACTAATGATGCTTCTTTTAAAGAAGAGCAGCCGTGAGTTGCTACATTATTTGGCTTATTTACTACTAGCATACACTCATCTTCATACAGAATTTCTACATCAAAATTAGCTTCATATTTAATATTTATATCTTTTATATCAGGGTAATTAATCTCTATTTCATCATTTATATTTAGTTTATATGAGTTTTTAATTACTTTATTATTTACTAATACATTTTGATTTTTTATTAGATTAGAAATTTGTGAGCGACTTTGTCCTAAAACTTTAGCTAAATATATATCAATTCTTTCAATTTCACTTGCTACAATCTTACTCAATATTAACCTTTTTAAATCATATTCATAAACAAATTTAGCAAAAGGTTGTAAATTGATAAAACTAGATGGTAAAATTTTAACCCACTTTGATTTTATATTGCCATTGCTCGTATTTCCAATAATAATTTTTTCATTTTTATTAATGAATGAGGCGAATGAAGTTTTAGCGCATAAACAAATTATATATGTGATTGTAGGGTTTTTTGCTTTTTTTATATTTTTTTTATTACCAATTAAAAAAATTGAATGGCTTATTCCTTTTTTTTACTGGTTTTGCATAGGTTTATTATTATTAGTTGATGTTTTAGGTGCTACTAAATTAGGAGCTACTAGATGGCTTGAAATTCCTTTTACAAGATTTACAATTCAGCCTAGTGAGATTTTTAAACCTGCATTTTTATTAATGCTTGCTTATTTAATTAGACACAATCCTCCACCTGATGATGGATATAGATTTAAAGATTTTTGCAAAATTAGTTTTTATATAATTTTACCTTTTGTTCTTATTAAAAGTGAGCCTGATTTAGGTTCTGCTTTAATTATTTTAATAGTTGGCTATGTTACATTGTTTTTAGTGGGCATTCATCATAAAATTATTTTAACAGGGGCATTATTGCTTGGAATTTGTATGCCAATAGCTCCTATTGTCTATGATAATTTAAATGATTACCAAAAGAAAAGAATTACCGATTTTTTAAGTGAAAAACCAAGCTATCAAGTAAGACAAAGTATGATAGCAATAGGAAGTGGTGGAATAAATGGTAAAAGCAAAGATGATGCTACTCAAACTCATTTTAAATTCTTACCAATTAGCACGAGTGATTTTATTTTTGCATATACTATTGAAAGATACGGATTTTTAGGTGCTTGCTTGCTTTTAGGATTATATTTATTACTGATTTTACATTTGCTAAGCTTTAATAAAAAGCTTAAAAAAGATTATTTTGCTAAAACTTTCACATCAGCTCTATCCATATTAATATTTATTTATGTTGGGGTTAATGTATCTATGACTATAGGGTTTGCTCCTGTTGTTGGAGTGCCACTGCCGTTTTTTAGCTATGGTGGAAGCTCTTTTGTAACCTTTATGATACTTTTTGGAATATATGAAAATTTATTATCATTTAGGTTTGACCCTGATTATAAATTAGTAAGAATTGATTTGTAATTAAAGAATTTAAAATTAAATTCTTTAATTATCTATAGGCTTTAATAAGTGAATTAATCTCATTAATATGTGGAAATCTTTTGCTATCACAACCTATTAATTCATTTTTTGAATATATTTTCTCATTATCACAAATAACTATAAAATCGCCTTTACTTCCTATTTCAAATTCTACTTCTATTCCTTGAAATTCACCAATTAATTCATCTGCAACCCTTGCAGCTTGTGGTTCATATTTTCAAGCATTACAATAAATGATTTTCGCTTTCATTTTTTCTCCTTACAAAAATATTACAAATTTAAAATAACTTAATTAATGACTAGAAATATTAAGTTATTTATAGTATTCTTTCGCATTTAATAAAAAATATTATTTGGTAAAGGTAAATATGAAGTTTTTAGAGATTTTAAAGGATAGAAAGCTAAAAGCAACTCCGCAAAGAATAAGCATTTTAAAAGTTTTATCAAAACACGAACACCCTAGTATTGATGAATTATACGAGCAAATAAAGGTTGAATATCCTGCAATTTCACTTGCTACTGTTTATAAAAATCTTAGCACTATGATTGATGAGGGTTTAGTAGTTGAGATTTCAATCCCTAATGATAAATCAAAATACGATATATATGAATACGAACATATTCATTTGGTTTGTAATAATTGTAAAAGTGTTTTTGATTTAGATAAAGTTAAGGCTGGACTTGATAAATATCAACAAACTTTACAAACTAAGTTAGATAATCCTATAGAAAGTATTAAAATTACAGCGTTTTTGGCTACTTGTTCAAATTGCAAATAATATAAGTTAAAATAAGATAAAAAAGGAGTTTAGGTGAGTATTTTAAAACACTTTCTCTTTTTTACCTTAGAGAGTAATTTAGAGTTTAAAAAGCTTAAAGATAGTTTTTGTTTATTTGAAAATAGTCTTTATAAACTTGATATAATTGATAGCAATTTACATTTTTTAAAAGCTAATTTATCAAGAACTGACATAGAATATCATACGAGTGAGCTTAGCTTAAATGAAGTAAAAAGCAAAAGTTTAAAATACAAAAGAGCCATCACTCAAGGCAAGATGATAGAACAATTTAATAATTTTTATATCTGCACTTTATTTGATGAAAATTCTCAAGATGGGCTTAGTTTTAGTGAATATGAAAGATTAAAAATATTTTTAACTTATGGGTTTAAATCAAGGGATTTAAGCATTAGCATAGGACTTGCTTTAAGGATATATTTGTTTTATTTGAGTATTAATTCTAAGCAAGAGATAATAAAAGAAATTCTTAATTTATTCTCTTTTATTTACGAAGAAAATATAATAAAAACTATCAATAAAAATGATAATTTTTATGATAATTTATCTTGTATTATTTTAGATGAAAATAATTTTTATACCACAAATTGTGCTAAGGTTAATTTTGTAAAAATCTTTTCAAAAGTTTTAAGAAAAGAAGCTATAAAAGTATTAAGATTTAATGAAAGTTGCGAAAAATTAATAATATTGCTTGAATTTTTAAGCTTTTTTAAAACTCATAAAAAATTAGATTTTCAAGAAAAATTAGCAAAAAATAAAAGCGTTAAAAAAATAGCTAGAAAAATTAGTAAAATAGCTAGAACTTATTATTTAGGATAAATATGCAAAAACAAGAAAAAATAGTAGAAATGTTTAATGAAATAGCTCCAAGCTATGATAAAGCTAATAAGGTTTTAAGTTTTGGTATCGATGCAAAATGGAGATTTGATGCGATTAGTAAGGTTAAAGATTTTCTTAATTTAAATTCTAATTTAAATATAGCTGATATTGCTTGTGGGACAGGCGATATGTGTGTTTTGCTAAGTAAAATTCCAAATGCAAAGGTTGTAGGGATTGACCCAAGTAGTGGAATGCTAGAAGTGGCTAAAAAGCGTCATTTAGAAATTGATTTTAAATTAGGCTATGCAAATAATTTGCCATTAGATAATGAAAGCGTAGATTTAATTACTATTAGTTATGGTTTTAGAAATGTGGTTGAAAAAGATGAAGCATTAGAAGAATTTAAAAGAGTGCTAAAGCCTAATGGAACGCTTTTGGTATTAGAGTTTTTTAAAAGAGAAAAGGGCGGTATAATAGGATTTTTCCGTGATTTTTATCTAAAAAAAATATTACCTATAATAGGTGGAATTTTAAGCAAAAACAAAGCAGCTTATGAATATTTACCTAATTCTATTGATGATTTTTACTCAAATGATGAATTTAAAGATAAATTAAAAGAGCATAATTTTGATTTAAAACTTTTCAAAACTTATAGTTTTGGAGTTAGTTCATTGTTTATAGCGAGTAAAAATGTTAGCAAATAAACTAGAAAAAACATATTTTAGTGTAAGCGAAATCAATAATCTTGCTAAAAATAATTTAGAAAATACTTTTTTAAATATCGCAATTCAAGGAGAAGTTAGCAAGATTACAAATCATACTTCAGGGCATTGGTATTTTACTATTAAAGATGAGTTATCAAGCCTTGATTGCACTATGTTTTCAAGTTATAACAAAGGTAAGGCTAATTTAATAGTAGGCAATAAAATAATAGCCATTGGAAAACTTACCATATATCCTGCTAGTGGAAAGTATCAACTAAACTGCACTGATTATGAATTAGCCGATGGATTGGGTAAATTACAAGCAGCTTTTAATGAGCTTTATAAGAAATTAAAAGATGAAGGCTTGTTTTTAGATATTTATAAAAAACAAATTCCAAAAAATATTAAAAAAATTGCAGTAATTACAGCTATTAATTCAGCTGCTGCTAAAGATATTTTAAGAGTTTATGAAAACAACGAAGCTTATTTAATAAAATTAGTGTTTTTTGATAGTTTAATGCAAGGAGAAAATGCTAGTAAAAGAGTAATTGAGTGTATTAAAAAGGCTAATGAATTTGATTTTGATATTATATTAATAGCTCGTGGCGGTGGTAGTAAAGAAGATTTATTTTGCTTTAACGATGAAGCTTTAGTAAGACAAATCGTAGCATCTAAAATCCCAATAATTACAGGTTTAGGACACGAAATAGATACTCATTTAAGCGATTTAGCAGCTAGTAAGTATTATGCGACCCCAACTGCGGCTATGCAAAGCTTGGTTTATAATAAGTTTGATAGAATGCTAGATTTAGATAATTTACAAAATTATTTTAATTTAACTATTAAAAAACATTTGGATAAAAAAGAGCAAAATTATTTATATTTAGCAAGTAAATTTTCTAAAAAAGAAGTGAATTTTAAATTTAATTCATATAAAAATAATCTTTTAAATAAAAAGACTTTATTTCAAAATAAGCTAAAAAATATTTTAAAACAAAATGAGCTAATTTTAAATAATCAAAAAACTATTTTAAATAATAATTTTCATAAAGCCTTAGAAAATAAAGAAAGGCTTTATAATATTTATGAAAATAAGATAAATATCACAAAGCTTAAAAGCAATATTTCAAGTATGCAATTTAGCCTAAATCAATATGAAAAACTAGCAAAACAATCATTTAATAAGGCTATTTTAAATAAAAATCAATCTTTAAATGATTTTATAAAGAGTAAAAACATCATTGATTTTAAAATAAAACTAGCAAAAGACAAACTAGAAAATCAAAAAATACTATTAAATAACAGCTTTAAACCTAAATTTAAAGAAAAATATGTAAAAATAAACAATTATCAAAAGATTTTAAGCACTCATCAAGCATTCTTAGAAAGCATTAAAGAGTATGCTAGAGTTATGAAAGATAATAAAGGCATAAAACTTAGTGCTTTAAAAGAAGGCGATGAAATCACGCTAAAATCAATTGATTGTGTAAAAATAGCAAAGATTATAAAGGAGTAAAAATGAGACAATACAATTTTAGTGCAGGACCATCTGAATTACCATTAGAGGTTTTAAAAGAAATTCAAGAAGAATTATTAAGTTATAAAAATAACGGCTTTTCTATTATGGAAATTAGTCATCGCTCAAGTTATTATGAGCAAATGCACAATGACGCTATTAAAGATGCAAAAGAGCTTTATGGAATAAATGATGATTATGAAGTAATTTTCGTTCAAGGTGGTGCTACTATGCAATTTAGCTTATTGGCTATGAATTTTAGCCTAGATAATAAGCCTTGTGAATACATTGATACTGATGTATGGACGCAAAAGGCTTGCGAAGAAGCTATCTTAGCTGGAGTAAATGCAAAAATCGTAGCTAGTTCAAAAGATAGTAAATATAATTATATTCCAAAAATTGCTTTAAATAATGATAGTTCTTATACTTATATTTGTTCAAACAACACGGTGCATGGAACTCAATATAAGCAACTTCCTATTTCAAATTCTCCTTTGATTGTTGATGCTAGTTCGGACTTTTTTTCTAAGAAATTAGACTTTTCAAATATAGGTGTTTTATATGGTGGAGTTCAAAAAAATGCTGGTATAGCAGGATTTGCATGTTTAATTATTAGAAAAGACTTATTAGAACGCAGTAAAAATAAAACTATGCCTAAAATGTTTAATTACAACACTTATGCAGATAATAATTCTTTATTTAATACTCCGCCTACATTTGCTATTTATGTATATGCAAAAATTATGAAATGGATTAAAGCTAAAGGCGGACTTGATGTAATTAATCAAGAAAATGAAATAAAAGCTAAATATCTTTATGATATTATTGATAATAGTAATTTTTACAAAGCTTATGTAAATAATGATGATAGATCAGTTATGAATGTTTGCTTTACTACAGGAAATGATGAATTAGACTTAGAATTTTGGAGTAAAGCTGCTAAAGAACACAATATGCTAGGTTTAAAAGGTCATAAAAAACTTGGCGGATTAAGAGCTAGTATTTACAATAGTGCTAGTTTAGAAAAAGTTAAAATTTTAGGCGAATATATGAAAGAATACGAAAGGGTTCGTGGATGAAAAAAGGCTTTTCATTAATTGAGCTTATATTTTCTATGGTTGTAATTGGAATTAGCTTAGCAGCTATTCCAAAAATAGTTAATGCTAGTTTAGAAGGCGATGAGGTAGGTTATAAACAAGAATATTTTTATGAAGTAAAAGAGCTTTATGGACTTATTAGAAA
The DNA here is from genome assembly GCF_020137645.1 of Campylobacter sp. RM12637. NCBI lineage: Bacteria > Pseudomonadati > Campylobacterota > Epsilonproteobacteria > Campylobacterales > Campylobacteraceae > Campylobacter > Campylobacter sp. RM12637. Next base: position 111,784 of record NZ_JACGAV010000004.1, on the reverse strand, counting down.
TCTACCTTATGATAATTCTAATATAGCTTATGATGAATACAAAACTAATAGCTTATTATCTCAATATATATTAACTCCTGCTTTACAAGGTAAGATAACTTATAAAGTTGATGAGTTAAATCAAATTAATATTAATTCAAGATATTATGCTACTTCATCAGGAAGTGCTGCAAATATCAATAATATTTCTATAAATAATCAAAAAAATGTAAGCTTTTCTAATGTTTTAGGTCAAAAGATAAATTATATATATGGTAAGTATTCAAAAATAGATTCATCTTATAAATTTGGTTTTAAAACCCCTACTGATTGTGCTGTATCAACAAATAGTATATGTGGAGATATAGGCGGGACTAGCACAATGTATGTAGGTCAAATGCAGATTTTAGATGGAGCTAATCCTGTTGTATCATTTGATGTATTTTTTAATAAATTTGGAAGATTAGATAGTATTTATAGCCAATATGCAATGAAGACTAGTGATACCACTTGGGATAGCACTAATGAAGCAAAATTAAAAAATTATTTAAGTTTATAAGGAAGTAGATGAAAAAGGCTTTTACGATAATAGAATTAATTGTTGTTATTGTTATTTTAGGAATAATTGCAGGGCTTGGAATAGAGATTATTAAATTTTCTTACGATAACGAACAAAGAGTTAGAGCATTAAATGAACTTGAGCTTAAATCTCAAGCTACTATGGACTTTTTAACAACACACCTAAACAATGCCATTAAAAATAGCTTTAGACTTAAAAAAGCTGAAAATTCTGAATGTGTAAATTCTGTAACTGATTGTAAGTTTGTTTTTAATATTGAAGATGATTCTTTAAAGAATGATTTTAAGATTTTTGAATGGGCTAGGATTGCTATTATTGATAAAAAGCATAATAAATGGGACGGGCTTAACGAAACTAGAAGCGTTATTAATGCAGCTGTAAATGATAAAGCAAGTTGCTATGATGGAACAAATTATTTTAATTGTTTTTCTCATAAACAAAAAGGTATTAATACTAAAATTATTAATTCGTATTCTTTAGGAGATAAGTTAGGCGTATATTTTTTAGGGGATAATATAGCAACTTCAACTTCTTTTATGGAAAAAGATTTGTATGATTTAGAAATAGCTGAAAGAAATGTTGGTAGTGGTAAGAAAGAAGATTATGCAAAAATTGAACTAAAACTAAGTGATAAGATTTTTACAATTAGTAATGTATATGTATTAGTTGATAAGATTGAAGGTATTAAGTTTGAAGATGGTGAATTAAAATATTATAGTTATGATTTTAAAGATAAAAGACCAAATTTCGCAACAAATACCATTGATAAAGTAACACTTGTAAATAATGTTAGTGATTTTATTATTAGTAATAATAACGGCGTTACTAAAATTAAATTATGCTTAGAAGTAAATGATTTGCCAGGTAGTTTTATTACTAAAAAGACAAGCCTTAAAGTTTGCAAAAGTGGGGTAATAATATGAAAAAATCAGGTTTTAGTATGATAACTGCTATTATATTTATTATTTTAGTAAGCGTTGTTGGAGTTTTAACCTTGCAATCATCAAAAAGCACCGTGTCATTTGCAGCTAGAGCTTATCTTAAAGAGCAGGTTGAACTTATAATGGACGGGGCTAGAGCAAAGGCATTAAGTAGATGGTTTGAATCAGGCGATCCTATAGTTAATTCAGGTATTATGTCAAACGCAAAAATAACCGAGAATTACTATTACCCTAGTAATAGTGATAGAAAATATTTAATCACAATAGAATATACAAAAGTTGATAGTTCTAAGGCGTTAAAATTTGATAAAAACACCGTTTTAGCAAGAATTAGTGTTGAGACAGGAGAAGCTTTATCAAAAGTAGCAAAAATTAGATTAGCAAGAGATTACACAATAGGAAATTAAAGGAAATATTATGCAAAAGCAAGTTTTATTAAGCTATGGTGGTGGCGGAGATGAGATGAATGAGTTTTTAAATAATTTTATTTTAAAACATATTCATGCTGATAATTCTCAAGGACTTAGCGAAGATGCTGCTGTGTGTGATGGTTTTTCTAAAATCGCTTTTTCAACTGATTCTTTTGTGCTTGACCCAATTTTTATCAATGGTGCAAATATAGGTAAAATCGCAGCTTGTGGTTCTATAAATGATGTTTTGATGATGGGAGCAAAGCCTAAATATCTTACTTTAGGTCTTATTTTAGAAGAAGGCTTTTTACTTGATGATTTAGCAAAAATATTAAATGATTTATCAAATACTGCAAAAGAATTTGAAGTAGGAATTAAGTGTGGGGATTTAAAGGTAGTTCCTAAGGGTAAGGCTGATAAGATATATATAAATACAACTTGTATAGGCGATGCAAATGGATTTATTAATAATAATAAAATTAGCACAAAAAATATAAAAGAAGGCGACGCTATTATAGTAAGTGGTGATTTAGGAAGGCATGGAGCTTGTGTAATGGCTGCTAGATTTGGTTTTAACTACGATATTATAAGTGATGCAAAATGTTTATATAATGAAGTAAAAGATATTTTAAAATACGATATAAAATGTCTAAGAGACGCTACTCGTGGTGGTTTATCTAGCGTGTTAAATGAATTAGCAAAATCAAGTGGCTTGGAATTTATAATCAATGAAAGTGATATTAGTATAAGTGATGGGGTTTTAGGGCTTTGTGAATTGTTAGGATTTGATGCTTTAGAATTAGCTAATGAAGGAACATTTGTTTGTATTTGTTCTAAAGAAGATGCGCAAAATGTATTAAAAGAATTAAAAAAATACAATGATTTTGCAAATATAATAGGTGTAGTGCATAAGTCAAAAAGCCCATCAGTAAAGCTTAATAATAGCTATGGTGGAAGTAGGATTTTACAAATGCCAAAAGGCGAATTATTGCCAAGGATTTGCTAATGCATGAAATGGCAATTGTTAATAATCTTTTAGATGAGTGTGAAAGAATTAGAATAAATAATAAAGCTACAAAAATTACTAGAGTAAGAGTTAGCATAGGTAGGCTTAGTGGTGTTGAAGAGCATTATTTTAAAGAAGCTTTCAATGCTTTTACTAGCGATAATAATTCAAGCTATTTCAATGCTAAATTAGAAGTAGTTTTAAAAGAACTTGAACTTTTTTGCAAAGATTGTAATTGTAGTTTTATTCAAAATAAAAATGAGTTTTGTTGCAAAAATTGCTCTAGCAATAATGTTGAGATTAAAAGTGGCGATGAATTATTATTAGAGCAAGTTGAATTAGAGTGATTTTAGTTATCAATTAGATATTTATATACTATATCTTGGCGTTTTGAGATTTGGTTTATAAAATACTTAATTCTCTCATCGTTTGTTAGAATTTTATCATCTATTTCATCATAAAAATAATAAGGCAAGTCATTGCTTATATTTTCCATCATTTTAAATCTAGTGATTAAAATTCCAATATCTGATTGTTCTTTTAATTGAATTTTATTATATTTTGAATATAAATACTCATTTAATGATATACATAAGTTATTCATTTCCAAAACTGCTTCTAGTAGTCTAATTTGTTCAATTTTATTATGTTTGTTTCTGCTTTCGTATAAAAGGTTTTTAAGGCTTTTAATATTTAATAAAATTTTATTTTCATAATTTAAATAATCTTCTTTTTTAATAACAGCACTTAAGAAGTTTTTAAGATTATTTATTGCGTCTTTTAAAGTAGGTTTTATATCATCTTCGCTTTTGCTAGGCCAAAGATACGAAAAGGTATAAACTATAAAAAATGCTACAATAAAATCAATTAATCTATATACAAGTAATCTTTCATAATCAAGTCCTAAACTCGCAAATAAAATAGCAAGATTTAGCATAATAAAAATAGTTGCTATAAAATATGGAAAATGCTTAAAATATATACAAGCAAAATATGATAAAAATAGCACTACAAAAATTAATTTTGAATGTATTGAAAAGATAATCAAAAGTCCTAATGCAAAGCCTATGAGTGCTGCATAAATGGTTTCTTTATTATTAATTGTAGTTGAATTGATGGTTTCTTTAAACATTGTAAAAACACCCATCGCTATCCAAATTCCGTGGTCAATTTTGAAAAATAATGCTAAAAATAACGAAAACGAAGTTGCTAATGCAACTTTTATTGAGAATTTAAAATACTTATTATCAAAATGAAACTTTTCTAAAATAGTTTTAATTGTGATTTTTTTATCTTTTGGTTTTAATGTTAATTGTTTTGCTCCACCTTGCTTAAATAATTCAAGCTTGTAATAAAGAACCTCTACTAAGGTGCATAATATTGGTAATGTATTTAATTGTTTTAATCTATCAAGACAAAATGATTTGAGATTGACTTTTTCATCTTTAAATATCTTTTTTAATTCTTCAAGATTAAAAATAATTTCATTTTGAATATTTTTTATATGAGCGTTTTTTGAATTTTGTTTAAAAAATGTCCTTAGTGAAAATAAAGCAAGTGCTATTTCTTCACACTTTAGCAAATAAAACATAGCCATTTCTTGGTGTCTTATAAGGCTTGAATCTTTTATATTTACTGATTTACTTTCAAAAAGTCTTTTAAATTCATTTATCCTTGTTACGAATAAATTTTGCCACATTTCATATTTGCTATTTGTCATATTTTCACTCATATAAATCAAATCATTTAAAAGCATTATAAAACTTCTTCTAGTAAATCCACCATAAGTATAAAATGCAAAAGTTCTAAAAATAGTTGCTACGCAAGAGCCAATTAATGTCGCATAAAATACTTCTAAAGAATCAAAATTATTTAGACTAGCACTAATTAACATAGCCATAACAAGTAAGGTTGCATATATGCCAACTTTGAGTGCGTCTTGTGAAATTGCACCTGCAAAAATAACAGCGAAAATCCAAATAAAACTAGGAATTGCCATAAAAAAATCAAGTTTGATTAAATAAGGAACTACTAGAGCAAAAAAACAACCAAAAAAAGTAAAAGCTAGCAAATATAATATTTTCTTAGTTCCTACCGAATTAAGATTGTTCATATAAAATATAAAAACACAAGATAAAACACTAAAAATAGTATAGTTTTCGTGAATTGTAAAATAGCTTATGATTAAGCAAATAGCAAGTCCAACGCAAGCTTTCATAGCGTATAGTAATGAAAAATTACTAGGGTCGTATTTATGAAAATACACTTTTAATTTTTGATACGAATTAATAAAATATTGTTTATTTAGTTCCATATTGCACTTCAAAATAATTTGTAATTTTATTTTTAAATTGTAAAGCTTCTATTTTTCTTTTAAGCTCTTTATTTTCTTCGCTTAATACTTCTCTTTTGTCTTTTAATTGAGCATAAACTTTACTTGATTCATAGAGTTGAAGTCTAACCCAAACTAAGCTAATTGATATAATCATTATTATAAAAAATAATAATATTAGCCTTTTGTTAAAACCTAAAATAGAATAATCTTGGTATTTATTTATTAGTAATTCTTCTTTTTCTTCTGTACTTGTTCTTATGTTTTTCATTATTTTAAATAAAATGCTCTAAGTTTTGCACAACTTGACCTAGAATTATATTTTATTTCTTCTTTGCTAGGTTCAATTGGTTTTTTAGTAATAATTTTTCCTAAGGAATGGTTATTACCACATTCACATCTAATTGCAAATTCATCACAAATGCAATTATTTGCCCATTTTTTAAAAGTGTCTTTTACTATTTTATCTTCTAAAGAATGAAAAGTAATTATACAAATTAGACAATTTTTAAATTCTTTTAGTTGCTCTAAAAATCTTTTAAGCACTCCTAATTCATCATTTACTTCAATTCTAATTGCTTGAAATATTAAAGTTTTTAGGCTTACACTACGATTGTTTAACTTTGCATTTCCTATTATTTTACTAAGTTCTTTGCAAGAGTTAATAGGTCTATTTTTGATAATATTTGAAGCTATATCAGAAGCTAGTTTTTCTGGTAATTCTGCGTAATTTTTAAAAATTTCACTTAGTTGCTTGCTAGTATAGGTATTAATTAGAGTTTTTGCATCAAAATCTTTATTTTTATCCATTCTCATATCTAATTCACTAGAATCAAAAGAAAAACCCCTATCATCTTTATCTAATTGCAAACTAGATACTCCAATATCTGCTAATACACCTTTAATTTCATTTTTGTTATTAATGAAAGAAAATATATTTTCATAATTTGTTTTATAAATTTGAATATCTACATTAAATTCTTTTAATTTTTCTTTAGAATAATTGATGGCTTCTATATCTTGGTCGCACGCTATTAGATTTAGTTTATTATTATTTTTTAATATAGCACTAGCGTGTCCTGCATAGCCCAAAGTTGCGTCAAGATAATAACCATTATCTAAATCTTTAAATAATTTAACTACTTCATCTTTTAAAACGGGAATATGAATTTGCAAATGCTTACCTTGTAATTTAATATTGTATATATAATAAATAAAACTTTTTAACAAGGATATAATAATGTTTGCTGAAATCAAAAAATACGCAAAAATAATGTATGAAAAAGACTTTATATATGGACTTAATGGTTCTATATCTTCAAGATTTGAAGATAATGCGTTTTTAATAAACAAAAATACAATATTTAATGATGATAATTCATTCTTTATTAAATTATTATTAAATGAAAATTATAAGCAATATGATGCTTGTAAATATGTAAAATTACATTCAAAAATATATAATTCTTTTTCACAAGCTAAAGTGATAGCCGTAGTTTGCACTAAAGATATAATGAAAATATGCGATGGTTCAAGTTTGAAATATCAAAATCAAAATATTTTTATAGAAAATGAATTAATTTTACAAGATATGAATGTTTTAATAGATAAATTAAGAAAAAATAAATCTAATTTTTTAATGATAAAGAATTTTGGATTATTGATTTTTGATAGAGATTTTAATGGTTTATTTTCTAAAATTTTTGATATAGATTTGCAGGCTAAAATTTCTTTATAAATTAAATCTTTGTTAATGCTTATAAGATAGGATTTTTCTTTAAAAACACTTGAAATTAGGATAAATAATGATTACTTGGATGCAGCGTCATAAAAAATATTTAGTTGTTACAATTTGGATTAGCGTTATAGCATTTGTTGGTGCAGGAACTGTTGGTTGGGGTAGTGTAGATTTAAATAGTTCAAGAAGCAAATATGTAGCAAAAGTAGGAAATTTAGGCGTAACACATAAAGAATTTAATGATAAATATAGCGAATTATTTTATATTCAAAATCAATTATCTAATGGTGAATTAACAGAAGAACAAGCGTTAAAATTAGGACTTGATAAACAAGCATTAGTGGAATTAATAAGAGAAAAATTATTATTAAATTATGCTTATGATTTGGGATTTTATGCTAGTGAAGAAGAAGTTGTAAAAACAATAGCTAGCTATGAGTTATTTAATAAAAGTGAAGAAGATAAAACATTTGATAAAAGTAAATATTTAACATATTTGAAAAATTTAAGAATGAGTGAAGCAGATTTTGCTAATCAAATTAAAAATAAATTAGAAATTTCTAAATTATTAAAATTACTAGCAGTTCCAGCAAATAAAGAAGAATTAGAAATTGCAAATGCTAGTTTAAATATGCAAGATGAGATAAATTTAAAAACTATAGATTTGTCTAAAGAAGAAGATAAAATCAAATTAAGCGAAGATGAATTAAAGTCTTATTGGCAAGAACATAAAGATGAATATAAAACTGAACTATTATATGATTATTCTGTATATACATTAAATCCTAATTTAGACAATTTAATTGAAAGTGATATGAAAGCTTATTGGGAAAATAATAAATTTAATTATAAAGATGAAGAAGGCAAAATTAAAGAATATGAACTAGCATTAAATGATGTTAAGATAGATTTTGCTTTAAGTTTGTTAGAAAAAGAAGCTAAACTTGATTACATTAAGTTAAAAAATAATGAAATTAAATTCCAATCAACTACAAATCAAAATGCTTATTCTGAATTAGTTTTACAAAATAAAGATTTAAAAGTAGGTGAAATGAGTAAGCCTTTTATTATGGATAATAAATATTACATAGTAAGACTTGATAAAATAAATCAGCCAACTGCTTTAGAATTTGAAAAAGCTAAAATGATGGTAGAAGAAGATTTAAGAGAATTAAAATTTAAAGAATTATTGTCAAATACAGGTGAAGAAGAATTAAAAAAAGATAAAATTAATGGAAAAAATATAGGTTTTATATCTAAAGTTTCTAAAAATAATACCGATTTAACGGATACAGAATTTTTTACATTTGTGAGCGAGTTATTTTTGAAAAATACTAAAAAATCTTATGTGCTTTTAAATGATAAAGTATTAGTATATGAAATACTTTCTCAAAAATTAGTTGATAATACAAGTGAAAAGAATAATACTGATTTAAGTAATGAGTTGAAAAATATTAATTTTACTCTTATGCTTGATGATTTAATAAAAGAATTAGATAAGCGTTATGAAATTAAAAATTATTATAAAGGTAGTGAATTTTGAATATTTTAGCTATTGATCTTGGTTCTAGTTTAATAAAAGTAGCTATTGTTAGTTTTGATGGGGAAGGTATCAAAGTAGTTAGTGTTGCTAATACACAAACTTACGGAATTAAATCTGGAAAAATTACAAGCATTAATGACGCAAGTAATTCCATTAAAAAAGCAGTAAATAAGGTTAAGGAAAATTTAAGTATTAATATAGATAAAATTGCTGTTTCTGTTAGTGGAGCTTATACAAATTCTGTAACTGGATATGCTGACATAAGGCTAGATGCTAATGGCTCGGCAATTACGATTAAGGATATAGAAAAAGCAATTAATGCTGCTAGAACATCTGCAGATATTCATAGCGATCAAATTCCAATTCATATACTGCCTTATAGATTTAGAGCGAATAATACTGATAATATTGAAGATCCACTTGGTATGATGGCTTCAAGCTTTAGATTGGAAGCTAATATTATTACTATGAATAAAAATGATTATGAAAATATAAAGCAAATATTATCAAACGCTGATATAAAAAACTATGTTTTAGTATCTTCTATATATGCTAATTCAATTTATTGTTTAAATAACGATGAAAGAGAAAATGGTGTTGCTATCATTGATTGTGGTTCACAAGTATGTGATATTGCAATATATGCTTATAATTCAATTATATGGATGTATTATTTTCCTTTTGGTTCTTGGCATATTACAAGCGATATTGCTAAATATCTTACCGCTAGCAATGAGGTTGCAGATAAAATTAAATTACAATTTTCTTTATTTAAAGATGAAGAAAATAGCACTCATGTAGAATATTACAAAACCGGTTCTCAAACTCTTGATAGAGTATCTGTTGAATCAGTTTCAAAGTGTGTAAATATGAGACTTACAGAAATGCTTGAATGTATATATGCTAGCATAGATGATAGTCCTTATGAGAAATTTTTCTCAAGAGTAGTTTTAACTGGAGGTTGTTTTAAAATAGACAATATGGCTGAAAGAGCAACTCCTAAATTTAACAATAAAGCCGTAAGAACCGTTATAGAAAAAAATAGCGTATTTTATGGTGATAATGAGATTTTTACTATGCCTGAATATACATGTTTATTAGGCCTATGTATGTATTCTTGTGGTTTTCATACTAAATATGAGCTTAATTCTAGTGGTGTTTTATTGACTAGACAAAAAACCACAGAATTAGAAAAAATCATAGATTTTTCGGTAGATAAAGAAATAGAAACTAAAAATAATACTTCTTATTACACAAATATAGATGTTAAGGAACAAAAATTGCTTAAGATTGAAAAAAATGACAAAGATGAAGTATTAGAGTCATTAAAGATTAGTTCTAACGAAGAAAAATCTGAAGGCGTTTTTGCTAAATCTTGGAAGAAAGTTTGTGCTTATATAGAAAGGATATTTTAAGAAATGGATTTTGATATTTTAGGTGATAATATAGATTTTAAAGTAATGGAGAGTGAAATGGATTGCGGCGTTAAGATAAAAGTAATTGGTGTTGGTGGAGCAGGTGGAAATATGATAAATCATATTGTAGAAACTTGTGCTAGTTCTTTAAAAGTTGATATTTCTAATGTAGATATTATGATTGCAAATACTGATATTCAAGATATAAATAGGTCAAAAGCAAACATTAAAATACAATTAGGACCAAAGAAGACAAATGGTCGTGGAGCTGGTGCAAATCCTGAAATAGGTAGAATTTCAGCTGAAGAAGTTGAAGATGAAATTAAAGAACGCTTAGCAGGAACAGAATTATTATTTATCGCCGAAGGTCTAGGTGGTGGAACTGGCACTGGTGCAGGTCCAGTTATTGCTAAAATTGCAAAATCTTTAGGCATACTTGTTGTTTCTGTTGCTACATTCCCATTTAGCTATGAAAAAGCTAGAATTAAAGCTGCTGAAAAAGGATTAGAAGAGCTAAAAAAAGAAAGCGATTGCGTTATATTAATCCAAAATGATAAGTTAAAATTAGTAGTTCCAAAAACTTTAAATACTAGAGAAGCTAACAAATTTGCTAATGATGTTTTAGTAAATGCTGTAACCGGCATAATTAAAATGTTATTAATTGAAGCTGATACTAATATAGATTTTGCAGATGTTACTTCTGTTATGAGCCATCGTGGAACAGCACTTATGGGAATGGGAAGAGCTGAAGGTGAAAATGCTATTAAAGAAGCGTATGCAAATGCAATTGATTCTCCATTATTAGAAAATTATACAACTAACCTACAAGATGCTAAAGCTATGATAGTATTTTTTAGCTATGGTGAAAATATTCCTTTCTTCCAACTTGTTGAGACAATGGAAGAGATTTCAAATTCTAGTAACGAAGATTTAAATGTATTCTGCGGACATGTATTAGATACTAGCTTGCCAGCTGATGCTGTTGAAGTTACTATTATAGCTACAGGTTTTGATGAAACAAGAGCACAAAAAGCTAAAATTGAGCAAGAGAGCAAAAAGCGTGAAGAAGAGTTAAGCTATAAAATAGTTCAACCTGAAATGCAAAAAGTAAGTGGCGGAACAATAAAAGTAGATTATAAAACTAGAGATTTTAACGAACCTGCATTCGTTAGAAATGGTCAAGATTAATATAAAAAATGTAGCTCAAAATGTTGCTACAATTTTATTTATGGGGGACAAAATGTCTCCCAAATGTCCCCGCAATATTTTTTGCATATATTTATTTAAAAAGATTTTAAAAGTATTTCAAAGCCGATTTAATGGGCTTTTATAAAGATTTTGTAAAGTATGTTGTAAAGGTTTTTTGAAAGTATTTTATAAAATGTAAAGCAAAAACTCTTATTTTATACACTTTGTAAAGCACTTACATTTTACAAAAATCAAGCTTAAATAACGAGCACATAAAGCTTTCAACTTATTTTATATCACTTACATTCTTTACATAAGTTTATATAATAAAAAATCTAGCAATGATTAAAAACCATTGCTAGATTTTTTTTCTAAAAGCAAAATAAATTAAGATTAATTGTAAACACGCTAAAAATAGTATTAATTTTATAGAATTTAAAAAGCCAATTTCGTAATTATTATTAAAAATTATAGATATTATCATCACAGCATAGCTTCCAAAACTTTGTTGAAAAGTATTTATATAATTATTTGCATTTGTTTTATCTTTAGAAATTTTTATAGAGTAAGAAATTAAAGCACTCATAGATAAGCCTTGTGCGAAAGCATAAATTAAATAACATATTGAAAGATTTAATAATGTTTTTTCTTCAATATTTAATAATAAAATATTTGCAATTATTATGATAAAAATACCTAGCAAACTTAATTTAAAAGAGCCAAATTTATCGCTTAAATATCCGCTTATTGGAGATAAAATAGCAGCAATTAATGAGCCTAAAAGCATTACTTTACTAGCTTCAAAATTATTATAATTTTTACTCATAATTAAATAATTTGGTAATATTAATGAGTAGCTTAAAGCAAAAAACTGCATTAAAAATACAATTAAAGTAGATGAGAAAAATTGCAAATTCTTAGCACTTGCAATAATTTTGCTTTTATTTAGCATAAAAATAATTAAAATACTAAAAAATAAAATATAAATATATTTAATACTTATAGCAACACTAATTACTAGCAATACAATTAATATATATTCTTTTAAGTCTAATTTATATTTTGTTCCAAGATTTGGAATATTTTTAATTCCTAAAACAAAGGCAAAAACCAAAAAAGGTATTAAAAATATAAAAATATCTTTAAACTGAAAATATTTCATAATAAATCCACCATAAATTGGCCCAAAACCAGGTGCAGTCGCTACTAAAAATATACAAAATCCCATTAAAAATCCGAAGTATTTTTCACTAGCTTTAAAAATTACCATATTAAACATAAGTGGTAGAGCAATACCTGCAGCAATTCCTTGTAAAAATCTAGCAAAAACTAAAATATAAAACTCACCTGCACTTGAGCAAATTATTAGGCTTATTAAAAATAATAAATTAGTAAAAATAAAAAGTTTTTTAGTATTAATTTGATTTACTAAATATGAGCTTAGTGGCATTGTAAGTGTGATTGCTAGTAAAAACATAGAAGTAAGTAAAGAAGCTTTATTAATATCAATATTAAAAGTTTGTATTAAATAAGCAAAAGTAACATTTAAAGAAGTTTCAATTAATACGCTTAAAAATGATATTAAGCCTAAAGATATTAGGCTTAAAATTAGATTTTTATTCATTAAAATCAATTACATATCTAAAAGAATTTGAATTATTCAATAAGTCATCATAAGCTTTATTGATTTCATTAGGTTTTATAATTTTAACTTCTGGATAAATTGAGTGTTTTAATGAAAATTCAAGCATTTCTTTAGTTTCTTTAATGCCACCTATTAATGAGCCATAAATTTTCTTATGACTTACTCTAATTAAGGCATTTAGACTAATTGATACTTGTTCGTTTATTGGTGGTAAGCCAACGATTGCCATTTCTCCGCCGTATTTTAAAGTTCTCGCATACGCTAAGACATCGTATTTACTTGGAATTGTGCTAATTATTACATCAAATTTTTTATCAACCTTATTAATATCATTATAATAATTACTTGCTCCAAGTTTAATAGCTGCTTCTTTTTTAGTATCGTTTCTAGCTATTACACTAACATTTGCACCCATTGCTTTTGCGTATTTAAAAGCCATTACACCCAAGCCTCCAAATCCTGCTATTGCTACATCCATACCTTTACTAACTTTAGAGAATTTAAGTGGAGAATAAGTAGTAATTCCCGCACAAAAAAGTGGAGCAATTAGTTTTAGTGGAGCATTATTAGGAACTTTAATTGCATAGTTTTTATGAACTTTTATATAATTTGAATATCCACCTTTAGTAATTTCTGAATTATTAAAATAATCAACACTATTATAAGTCCAAACAGCACCTTTTTGACAAAATTGCTCATTTGAGTTTAAACAAGCATCACATTCACCACAAGAATTAATCAAACAACCAATTCCTGCGTAATTTCCTATTTCAAATTCTTTTACATTTTTACCGATTTCAACTACTAAGCCAACTACTTCATGACCTGGAACTATAGGATATTTTGTAGCTTTCCATTCATTTTTAGCAGCGTGAATATCACTATGGCAAATCCCACAATACATAGTTTTAATCAATATCTCATCATCTCTTAAAGCACTTCTTTTAAAAGTAATTGGCTTAAAATTAGCACTTTCATCATAAGCTGCAAAGCCTTTAGTTATAATTTCACTCATATTTTTTCCTTATTTGCAAGTTAATTCTAAAGTAGCGTTTAATTTAAAATCACTATCTTTTTCTATTGGTGTATCATCGTATTTATAATCAGCACCTAATATTTGATTTTGTGCTAATTCATAATGTTTTATTGATTTTATTTCACAAATTTTATTTGTAAGATTAGAATATTTATCTTTTATACTTATAGCTTTTTTAAATATTTCATCATACAATTCTTGTTTTATTATGCTTATTTCTTCTTTACTAACTGATAGATTTAAGGCAGGAGAATTAATTGTAATATACTCATTATTAGCTAGTATGTTATCTATATCTTTTAATAAATTCTTATAGTTTTGATATTCTTCTTTTTTAAACTCGCATCTTAAAGCAGAATCAAATTTATAACCATTTGGAATATTCATTCCATCTTGATAGGCTATATTAGGTTGTAATATATAGCTTCCACCTTCACATAAATTACTTTCTTTTACTCTTTCTAATACCTTAGAGAACAATTCTTCTATTTCATTTTTTTCATTTTCATTTAGATTTTCTTTTACACTAAGTTGTTTTGTCATAGTAAATTTTGGATTTGAAATATAAGAATCATAATTTAATCTTTTTTCTACTTCTATTGTTTGCTCAATAACAATTTCATCTTTATTTATTAAATACTCATAAATTTTAGTAGATATTAATCCTAATATAAAGAATATAAATAAACTAAAGCATAAGCTAAAACCTTTTAAAAAATTTTTCATTCTATCTCCTTAAAAAATAAATTCCATAAGCATAGATTATGCCAAAAATAGCACCAAAAATATGAGCCTGCCAAGCAATATTTTGAAAAATCACAGCAGAAATTATACTAGTTACTACAATAGCTATTAAAAATCCATTTTGTCTTAAAATAATTGCAGCATAACCCATTAAAGCACTAATAGCTCCACTAGCTCCAAGTAAAATGAAATTATAATATCCCATATTTATCATTAAATAATAATACCCCAAAGATGAAATAATTGCACCTACAAAATATACAATTAGTAAGTGTTTGATATTTAAAAATCTAAGAATTTGAGATAGCATAAAAAGCATTACCATATTCATAAAAATATGCTCAAAATCTCCGTGCAAAAACGAGTAGGTAAAAAATGTATAAAAATCACTTCCATAATAAAGTGCAAAGTTATTTATAAATACAGATTTACCAAATAAAAATTCAAGTAAATAAATCAACACATTTAAAAAAATAATCGCATAAAAAACCATTTTAACCCTTTAATATTTTTAAAGTTATATAATAAATTATCATTTTATTAAAAAGGGTTAAAAATGCAAAAAAAAGTATATTTTTATGCGACCTGTCTAGCAAGTGCTGCTATGCAGAATACTATTTTAAACTCTATTAAGCTTTTAAGAAGTGCTGGAGTTGAAGTGATTTTTAAAAAAGATCAAACCTGTTGCGGTCAGCCAAGTTATAACACAGGATATTTTAAAGATACTAAAAAAGTAGCTTTATATAATGCCGAATTATTTAGTGAAGATTTGCCAGTAGTAATTCCTAGTGGAAGTTGCGGTGGTATGATGAGCCATGATTATGTTGAGCTTTTTAAAGATGACGCAAATTATGAAAAAATTAAAAAATTTAGCTCAAAAGTAATAGAGCTTAGTCAATATTTAGAACAAATCGGATTTAAGATAGAAGATAAAGGAGAGCCTATTAAGGTTACTTGGCATAGCAATTGCCACGCTTTAAGAGTGCAAAAAAGCATTGAAGCTTCTAAAAATTTATTAAGAAGTCTTAAAAATGTTGAATTAGTTGAGCTTAAATACGAAGAAGAATGCTGCGGATTTGGTGGGACTTTTAGTGTAAAAGAGCCTGAAATCTCAAACGCTATGGCAACTGCAAAAGTAAATGATATAGTTGAAAGTGGAGCAAAGGTTATAATTTCAGCTGATGGTGGGTGTTTATTAAACATTCGTGGAACTATTGCAAAAATGGGTCTTGATATCAAAACTTATCATTTATATGACTTTTTAGCTGCTAGAATGCAAGGAGAAAAGATATGAAAAATCATAGTGAATTAATTAAAACTAAATTAGCTGATAAACAAATGAGAGAAAATGTAAGCTCTGCAATGCACGCCTTACAAGATAGAAGAAAAAATCTAATAAATGCAAAATTTCAAGATTGGCAAGGGCTTAGAACAAAAGCACAAAAAGCTAAAAATAATGCTTTATATACCTTAAAAGATAGGGTATTAGAATTTGAAAAAAATGCTACAAAAAATGGAATGAAAGTGCATTTTGCAAATACTAAAGAAGATGCTTGTGAGATAATTTATGAGCTAATGATGGAAAAGAAAATCAGTAAAGTCTTAAAAGGCAAATCAATGGCTAGTGAAGAAATAGGCTTAAATCACTATTTAGAACACAAAGGCTTAAATGCAATTGAAACTGATTTAGGAGAGCTAATTTTACAATTAGGTAATGAAACTCCTGTTCATATAGTTGTTCCTGCAATTCATAAAAATCGTTATGAAATAGGAGAGTTATTTAGCGAAAAATTAGGCGTAGCTAAAGAAAGTGAGCCTGAAAAATTAAATGCAATTGCTAGAACTCATCTAAGAAATGAATTTGAAGGTTTAGAGATGGGAATTAGCGGGGTAAATTTTGCAATTTCAAGCGAAGGTGCTATTTGGCTGATTGAAAATGAAGGCAATGGTAGAATGTGCACAACTGCTCCAACTATTCATGTAGCAATTTGTGGAATTGAAAAAATAGTAGAGAGTTTTACTGATGCAGCTACAACTGATACATTATTAACTCCATCTGCTACAGGACAATTTATCCCTGCATATAATAATATCATTACAGGCCCTAGAAAAGTTGATGAATTAGATGGCCCTAAAGAAGTGCATATAATATTATTTAACAACCATAGAACAAATATTTTAAGTAACGAAGATTATTATGAAGCATTACGCTGCATTAGATGTGGTGCTTGTATGAACTTTTGTCCTGTGTATGATAAAATCGGCGGTCATAGTTATGATGCTGTTTATCCTGGTCCAATTGGAGAAGTTATATCTCCGCAATTATTCGGTATGAAAGAGCATGGAGATATTTTAAGCTTATGCTCTTTATGTGGTCGTTGCTCTGAAGTTTGCCCTGTAAAAATCCCACTTGATAGTATGATTAGAAAATTACGCCGTGATAAGATAGGTGAAGCTGGGGACAATGCTCCACTAGGTGCAAATGAATTAGAGCATAGTGCAATGGAAAGCTATGGATTTGCTAAGTTTGCTGATATTGCTACAAGTCCAAAAATGTGGAGAGTTGCTATTGGTAACGCAAGTAAGTTTAACTGGCTATTACAAAGTCTAGGAACAAGCCTACCTGTGCTTAAAAATTGGGCTACTTATAAAGACTTACCTGAACTTAAAGGAAATATTTATAAAGAATTAGAAAACTTAGAAGGAGTTTCTTATGAATAAGAGAATTGAAGAGATAAGCAATCGCTCAAGAAATCAGATTTTAAACGCAATTGAATGTGGTGTAAGACACGAGTTAAATGATAAAAGTATAGACCCAAGTGTGCATATAAAACAAAGCGATAATCCTTTAGAAGAAACTAAAACTAAAATGAGTGAAAACAAATTTGAAGTTCATGAAGTTAGTGGCTTAGACAATGTTTATGATGAAATAAACAAAATCACAAGCTCTTATGGATATTCATCTTTAATTTATCCAAAAAGCCTAAGTGCTGATGTAGAAAAAATAAATGCAAGTAAAAAAGTTTGTTTTGATAAAAGCGTAGAAGAATTAAGAAGTGAAGTTTTTCATAGTGATTTTTCAGTAATTGATGTAGAATTTGCTATTAGCTCACATGGGGTTGCTTGTGTAAAATCAAGTGCAAATCAACCAAGAATGTTAAGCCTTGCTCCAATGCTTTGCATTATGCTACTTGATAAAACAAAAATTGAGCCTTCACTTGCTAGTGGTCTTGCTAGAATAAAGGCTGAAAATGAGATTTTACCTACTAATATTTTATATATTGCAGGTCCTAGTAGAACATCTGATATTGAGCTTGTAACCGTTTTTGGAGTTCATGGAAGTCAAAAAGTTCATATAATATTTTACTAAAATTTACCCCTAATATTAGGGGTAAAATATTATTATTTTATATTCCAATCATTTTAAATTCTCATTTGTAATTTTTATATTTAAGCATTAATTTAAAGTATTTAATATTCTTCTAAATAAGGGGAAAATATGAATGAGAATTTAAAAATTAATTTAAAAGATAGCAAAAGAATTGTAATCAAAGTTGGCACATCAACTCTAACTTATGAAAATGGTAATTTAAACTTAGGATTAATTAATAAGTTAGCTTGGGTTTTAGCTGATTTGAAAAATCAAGGAAAAGAAGTTGTATTGGTTACTTCAGGTGCGATTGGGGTTGGTTCAAAAAAACTTGGCTTTAAGCAAAGACCTACAATTACCATGGAAAAACAAGCAGCAGCAGCAATAGGTCAAGCAGAGCTTATGCATATTTATCAAAACGCATTTGCTAATTTTAGTTCATTTGTAGCACAAGTTTTACTAACTAAAGATGATTTTGAAATAGAACAAAGAAAACAAAATACTGAAAACACTTTAAATACTTTATTAAAATACGAAATTATCCCGATAATTAATGCTAATGATACTATTTCAACTTATGAGATTGAATTTAGTGATAATGATAGCCTTTCAGCTAGTGTTGCTTGTCTAATCAAGGCTGATTTGCTAATAATTTTAAGTGATATAGACGCATTTTATACAGCAAATCCTAAGAACAATCCTAATGCAAAAAGAATTTCTTATGTAGAAAAAATCACAGATGAGATTATGCAAATGGGCGGAGATAAAGGTAGTGAGTTTAGTATAGGTGGTATGAAGACAAAATTACAAGCTGCAAGTAATTGTGCTAAAAATGGTGTAAGAATGGCTATTTTAAATGGCTCTAATCCTATGAATATTAGCGAGTTAATTAGTGGTGCTGATATAGGAACTATTTTTGATAAGGAGTAAAAATGATTGATATTTTATGCCAAAACGCAAAAAATGCAAAGACTAAATTAGCTAAGCTTAATTCAAGTATTAAAAAAGAAGTTTTAAATTCTTGTGCTGATGAAATACTTGCAAATATTGATGGTTTATTAAAAGCAAACCTTAAAGATATTAATGATAATTCAAATCTAAAAAGTGCTTTTGTAGATAGATTAAGACTTAATGAAAATAGAATAAATAATATGATAAGCACTTTAAGAAATGTCGCTTTACTTGATGATGTAGTGGGTAGGGTGGTATTTGGAAAGACTTTAGAAAATGGTCTAAAAATGCAGCAAATTAAGGTGCCTTTAGGAGTAGTTGCTATTATTTTTGAATCTCGTCCTAATGTTTGCGTAGATGCTTTTGCACTATGTTTTAAGAGCTCTAATGTAGTGATTTTAAGGGGTGGAAAGGAAGCTTTAAATACTAATTTATTTTTAGTTTCAATTTTTCAAAAGGTATTAAAAAGATTTGATTTAGATGAGAATTTCGTTCAGATTGTAAGTGATACTAACAGGGATTTAGTAAAAGAACTTTTAAGGGCGAATGATTATATAGATGTGGTAATTCCAAGAGGTAGTGCTAGTTTGATTAATGAAGTTAAAAATAATAGTCTAATTCCTTGTATTCAAACAGGAGTAGGGAATTGTCATATTTATGTTGATTATAATGCGAAAATAGATGATGCTATAAATATAATAAATAATGCTAAAACGCAAAGACCAGGGGTATGTAATAGTGTAGAGACTTTACTCATTAATAAAAATATAGCTAGCGAAATTTTGCCTTTATTAGAAAGCAAAATGCCTAATGTAGAGCTTAGGGTTTGTGCTAAGTGTGAGAAATTTTTAAAAAATTATAAAAAGGCAAATGATAGTGATTGGGAAGAAGAATTTGAAGATTTAATACTAGCTATTAAAATAGTAGATGATATTAATGAAGCTATACTTCACATTCAAAAATACAGCACAAATCATTCAGAAGCGATAATTTCTCAAGATTATACTAATATTAATAAGTTCTTAGATGAGATTGATTCAGCAGTTTTATATGTAAATGCTAGCACTAGATTTAGCGATGGTGCGGAATTTGGCTATGCGGCTGAAATAGGAATAAGCACTCAAAAACTTCACGCAAGAGGTCCTATGGGATTAAATGAATTAACAACTACAAAATATCAAATCATAGGAAACGCCCATATTAGAAAATAAACTTAAAGCCTAATTTTTAGGCTTTAATATAAGCGTCATTTTAATACCATCTTCATTGCTATAATAATTTTTTAAGATTTTTTCTTCTTTAAATTGAAGTTTTTTGTATAAATTAATAGCATTTATATTGCTTACTCTTACTTCTAAAAATATCTTTTCTTTATTTAATACTTTAGCATTATTAATTAGTTCTTCGCATAATTTTGTGCCTATTTTTAAACCCTTAAATTCATCTTTTATCGCTAAAGAATATATTCTAATACTATTTTTATAAGTAAGCTTCATAATATATCCAGCTACCTTTTTATCACATAAAAAAATAAATATATTTTCTTTTTTTATGTGATATAAGAAATTATTTTTACTTAACTTAAAACAATCATTTTTAAAACATTCTTCTTCAATTAGCAAAAGGTCTTTTAAATGAGTTTTAGTAGCTTTTATAATCATAGTTTTTGATATATTGTGTATTTTGGTATGATTTTTTCTGGACGATACGACATTTTAACTTTTTTTAGGTTTTCAAAGCCCATATCATCTCCCACATTTATGTATTTACAATCATATTTTTCTTTTAAAACTTTTGAAAACTCTCTAAATATAAATTGAGCACAACCTAAAGTTTCAAAATCAGTTTTTTCAATCAATACACTTGCTGTATCGCTACATATTTTTTCGCCTATTGTAAAGCCTTTTAATTCATCATCAATATAAATTACTAAGCCATCTAGTCCTAATGTCTCGTAATCTTGTAAGCATTTTTTAATCGCTAATCTTTCTTGATAAATTCCATCTAAAAACGCATCTACTTCTGCTTTTGGAACATATTTAATCCTATCGCTTACCCATTTATCAAAAAGCATTTTTATATCATCGCTATGTTTTTTGCAATCTAATGTCTGTAAAAAATAATTTGGATATACTCTTTTAAATTTATTAATTTCGGTTCTTTTAGTGTGATAAGCATTACCCCTAAGCTCTATTAAATCATCGCTTACATATATATAATCTGCTAATTTTTTTTCTATTATATAATTATCTAGTGAGCTAAACATAACTTCACCTTCATTTGTATGGGTAATAAATCCTTCTAAGAAGTTATCACAAACATATTCAATTTTAGAGTAATATGTAGAAGTATTGTTTTCATTCATAATCTTAAAGCATTCTGGTATGCTATCATAACAATCTTGAGGTTTTCCTAGTGGTGGTAATAACATAGATAATTCTCCACCATTCATAACAAATAAGCAAAATGTATTATTGATTATTGAATAAAATCCACTAGCTTTAGAAAGCCAAATATAGTTCGCACAAAATGAATAATCACTGACATTAACATCAAAATCCTTT
This sequence comes from Campylobacter sp. RM12637, assembly GCF_020137645.1. Classification (NCBI taxonomy): domain Bacteria; kingdom Pseudomonadati; phylum Campylobacterota; class Epsilonproteobacteria; order Campylobacterales; family Campylobacteraceae; genus Campylobacter; species Campylobacter sp. RM12637. The sequence goes on along the minus strand of NZ_JACGAV010000004.1, from coordinate 90,342 downwards.
AAGTATTCTTGCATAATTGGTTTTGTTTTTAAGTCAAATGATTTTAGTGTATGTCCTTGTAGTTTTATCTCTGCCACTTTAATCCTTTTTTTAAAAAAATGTCGCGATTATAGGTTATTAAAGTAACTTATTAGATATAATCAATTAGCTAAATTAATTATTTTCTAAGTGTTTTATAAATAGTTCAAATTAGAGAATTTGTTAATTTTTACTTTTATATTTTTAGAAATATATGTAGATTTTGACTATATTAAGTTTTTTATAAATTCTATTGTTGTGATTTAATTATATAAGTATATTTTTAAATTCATAAAATTAACTTTTTAAACATTTATAAATATTTAATGAGTATTTTGTCAATGGAATTAATTGATAAATAATTTTATATTTGCAATTTAATTTATCTTATTTTGAAAAATTTTGTTTTTAAATAAACATTTTAAATAGGCTTTAAATATGATTTATTTTAAGTCTATACCACGATTATTATAAATTGTAATTTATTTATGAGTTTGGCAAAACTACAATAACCAAAATATTAGGCTATTTAAATACATATTTGTATTATTAATTATTTAAGAATAATAATTTTATTAATTATTTGAAAGTGTTTAATTATGAAATTTATTTTGAGTTTTTAATATATCATTGTCCAAAAGATATTCTAAAGCGTCTTTTGAATAATTTAAGAAATTTTCTAATTCTTTTTTTTCATTTTCATTAAAATTGTCAAGAACATAATTAATAACTTCATATTTTAAATCAGGTTTTCCAATCCCTAATCTAATTCTTTCATAATCATTACCTATAAAGTTATCTATGGATTTTAATCCATTATGACCACCAGAACTACCACCTTTTTTAATTTTTAGCTTAGAAAAATTTATATCCATTTCATCGTGGCATACAATTATTCTTTCTGGTTTATAAAAATCTACGACTTTCTTTACACTTTCCCCTGAATTATTCATATAGGTTAGTGGTTTGAGTAGTAATATATTTTGTTTTTTATAAAGTTCTCCATTACAGTTTAAACTTTGTTTAGTGTAAGAAGAGTTAAGTAATTTATCAATTAACATAAAGCCTAGGTTGTGGCGAGTATTTGCATATTTCTCGCCAGGATTTCCTAAGCCTACTACTAAAATCATCTAGCTTTTTCAACTCCAACAACAGCTACACGACCAGCGTCAATAATTTTTACATTATCAGCAACTTTAATATCTCTTACTAATAAAGCATCACCAACATCTAAATCAGTTACATCTAATTCAAAGAAATTAGGTAAATTTTCTGCTTTACATTTTACTTTTAAGCGGCGTTTTGATTGAATTAATACACCTTTATTTTTAAGACCTTTTGCAGTTCCTACAACTTTTACTGGAACCATATAAAAGCTCTCAACACCTTTTAGTGCTATTTTTAAATCAACGTGCTTAATTTCGCTAGTTACTGGATGGTGTTGATAATCAACAATTACAACTTCATAAGTTTTACCATCAACACTAACAGGGAAAATTAATCCGTCTTTTTTACGAACTTCTTTAATAAATTCGTTTGTTTTAAATACCGCATGGATATTTTCAACGCCTTTGCCATAGATATTAGCAATTAGCATACCATCTTGTCTAGCAGCTTTAGCTGACTTTCTACCAATACTCTGTCTAATTTGTCCTTCTAACATAAAATGTCCTTTCAAAAAAAATAAGTGTGAATAATACTATAAAAAGTTTAATAAAAATATTATTCTTCTTGAGAAGCAAGTTTAAATTGAAAACCAGTGCTTACATTAGATGATGATTTTTTAGCTTCTCCAAATTTATAACCATCAATTAATACTTTCAAGTCATTTGCATTACTTGCTTTATCATACGCTTCTTCTTCTGTAATTCTTCCTGATTTATATAGCATTAGCAAATGTTGGTCAAAACTTTGCATTTTCATTGTGCCTTCTTTTAATACATCGCCTATTGAGTTTTCTCTACCTTCTAAAATAAGTCTTTTTATACGCTCATTTCCTCTTAAAACTTCAATAGCAGCTGTTCTTTTTCCATCTGTGGTTTTACATAATCTTTGAGAAATAACAGCCTTTAATACTCCAGAAAATGAACTTCTAATTCTGTTTTGCTCTTCTTTAGGGAACATTCCTAAAACCCTATTTAATGTTTCTTGTGCATTAATTGTGTGAAGTGTGCTTAAAACTAAGTGTCCTGTTTCTGCTGCGTGCATTGCTACTTCAATGGTTTCTAAATCTCTCATCTCACCTACTAGAATAATATCAGGGTCTTCCCTTAAAGCTGCTCTTAGTGCATCTTGAAAGCTTAAAGCATCTTGTCCTATAGCTCTTTGATTTACTATTGATTTTGCAGGTTTATATTTAAATTCAATTGGGTCTTCAATAGTGATAATATGTCTATGGTAGTTTTGATTGATATATTCAATGATTGAAGCAAGTGTAGTCGTTTTACCACTACCAGTTGGTCCAGTAACTAATATTAATCCCCTTGTTTCTGTTGTTGTTATATCTTTAATAACTTCTGGCAGTTTTAATGCTTCAAAACTTGGCATAGTATCAGGGATTGTTCTAAAAACAGCACTAGGTCCATTCATTGTAAAAAATAAATTCACACGAAAAGAGCCTTTATATTTAAATTTATCTTTATTTTTAGGTTCATAAGAAAAGTCTATATTTTTATTATCTACAAATCTTGTAAAATCTCCCCTTGTTAGGGCTTTACATAAATCTAACATATCTTCTCTTGATATAATATCAGGTGCTATTTCGCTAATTTCTCCATTTACTCTACCTTTTGGATTTAGGTTTGAGCTAAGGTGTAAATCACTTCCACCAACTTCAATTAAGGTATTTAACCAACCATCTAAATTATCTCTTAATTCCCAACGAATATTTTCTAAATCTATTTCCATTAATAACCTTTAAAGACTTTCTAAAATATCTATATATGCTTTTTCAAATTGGATTAATCCATCTTCTAAAAGTTTTTTGCAAGCGGCATTATACTCAATTTCGTTTATAGTTGAGAATATAAAATCTTTTGAATTTGAAATTATTTCTTGATTTAAATTCTTTATAGTTTTACTAGGTTTATAGGCATTTATAGCATTAATTGGAGCTGTATTTATAGTGTTATTAAATTCTAGTTCTTTTAAATAATAATCTTTACTTAAATCATTACTTTTTGTTCCTGTACTTGCAAATAAAGCTCTTATATTTTCACTATCTACTTTAGATGCTGAATAAATTGCGTTTTGAATTCCTATTTGGTTTTTAACGCTAAATCTATTATTTAATAAGCTATCAACTCTGCTTACAAAAATACTAACTACACCTTTATTAATTATTCCATTAGGATTTTTTGCTTTATATTTTTTCATACCTTGTGCTATTGCATCATTACATTTTTTTGCTTGTTCGTAAGAAAAAATCAGTGTAGCATTTATGCTAATTCCATAACTTGCCAATGTATTCATAACTTCATATCCTGCATTAGTTGCCGGCACTTTTATCATTAAATTTGGCATATTTATTAAATTAGCAATCTTTAAACCTTCTGCAATACTAAGACCTGCATTATTGCTATTTAGTGGATTTATTTCAAAACTAATAAAACCATTATTGTTATCTTTTGCATATAAATAGCTCATTTTAATAGCTGCTTTTTTAATGTCTTCTAAGGCTAGAGTTAAAAATAATTCTTCTTTATTTTTTATATTTAATTGCTTAATTCTTTCTTTATAATATGCTGAAGTAGTAATTGCATTTTTAAATATACTAGGATTACTAGTAGCACCATTTATAGTGCCACTAGCTAGCATTTGTAAAAATTCATTATCTAAAAAACTATTTTCAATAAAATCACACCAAATGCTATATCCACTCATTAAAAATCCCTTTTCATTAAAGCTTCAACTTTTAATATAGTTAAAATACTATTTTCTTGCTTGCCAATCCCATCAATCATACCTTTTTCTTTAAGTAAAGTTTCAGGTGGTTGGTCAATATTACTTTCTTTAATTTTGATAGCTTCTGTTAATTTATCAATAACAAAACCGATATTTCCTTCTTCACCCTTTAAAACTATATATCTTGTATGTTGAGTATGTTTTGAACTACCCAAGCCAAAACGCTTTGCAAGGTCAATTAATGGAATTACATTACCACGCATATTGAATACTCCTAATACATAATCAGGAACGCTAGGAACTCTAGTGTATTCAATAGGCTTTATGATTTCTTGTATGCTTAGAATTGGAATTGCATACTCTTCTTCATCAATCATAAATCCTACTAATTGTCTAATTTGTTCTTCTTTTACATCTCTACCAGAAGCACCTTTAACTTGTTCTTGTTGTCTATTTAAAACTTGATTTAATCTTTCCATTACATTATCCTAATTTTAAATTCTTTCTTACTACATTTTCTAAATATTCATAAGAATAAGGCTTTGTAATATACTCAGTCATTCCTACTTCTACGCCTCTTAATCTATCACTCTTGCTAGTTCTACTTGTAACAGCAATTAGTGGTAGATTTCTATATTTTGCATATTTTCTAATTTCTGCTGCTAGTGTGTAACCATCCATTCTTGGCATTTCAATATCAATTAGCATTCCATCTATTGAATGCTCGCCACTTTTTACTATATTTAAAGCTTCTACACCATTGCTTGCTTCAATTACTTTAATTCCAAGTGGTTCTAATGCTTTTTTCATAATTCCTCTATCAATTTGAGAATCATCAACAGCTAAAACTACATAATCACTTGGTTTTTCTTTTGAAACTTTAGCACCACTTTCGCTACTTGCTTTAATATCTACTTTAACATCTTTTGCCATATCCATCATTGCACCAACATCAACTATTAATGTAACATTACCATCTCCACGAATGGTTGAGCCTGCAATTCCTGTGATATTTTGTAAATAATATCCCATAGATTTAATTACAACTTCTTCTTGACCTATTAAAGTATCTACTATAATTCCAAGTTTAGAAGCTGCTGCACCAACAACAACTACATAAGCTTGTTCGCTATTTTCAAGTACTTGTTTTACTCCAAATAAATCACTAAGTCTTACAAGTGATAAAACTTCATCTCTAAGTCTTAAAACATTTTTGCCTTCAATTGTATAAATATCATCAATAGCAACTCTTACTGTTTCAAGAACACTAGCAAGTGGAATTGCATAGAATTCTTCTTGAGTTTTTACAAGTAGTGATTGAATGATAGCTAGTGTTAATGGGATTTTTAGTTTTATAACCGTTCCTTTTCCTAACTCGCTATCTACTTCAATAATACCATTTAGCTTATCAATGTTTGTTTTAACAACATCCATTCCAACACCACGACCACTTACATTTGTTACTTGTTTAGCAGTTGAAAATCCTGGTTTAAATATAAGACCATAAGCTTCTTTATCGCTCATATTATCAGCTTCTCTTTCGCTAATAATTCCTTTTTCAATACCTTTAGTTTTTAATACTTCAGCATTAAGTCCTTTACCATCATCAGCTATTTCAATTACTATGTGATTTCCTTCATTGTATGCTTTTAGCTGAACCGTTCCTCTTTCTGGTTTGCCTGCTGCAATTCTATCTTCTGCTGATTCAACTCCGTGATCGCAAGAATTTCTAATCATATGCATAATAGGATCGCCTATTTCTTCTACGATTGATTTATCAAGTTCTGTTTCTTCACCTTCAAGTTCAAGCTCAATTTGTTTTCCTAAATCACGGCTTAAATCTCTAACAACCCTTGGGAATTTGTTAAATACTTTTGCAATTGGTTGCATTCTTGTTTTCATTACAGCTAATTGAATATCAGTTGTTACTACGCTTAATTGATTTACAACTTGATTTAATTCTTCTATGAATTTTTCGCCTTCATATCTTTCTTCAACATCATCATAGATTTTTAAAAGTCTATTTTTACCCAATACAAGTTCGCCTATTAAGTTCATTAGGTTATCAAGTCTTTTTACTTCAACCCTAATAGTTTGCTCCATATTTGATGAGTTGCCTTTATCAGCAGCTACAGGTGCTTGTTTCGCATTTCTAGCTTCTCTTGTATCTTGTTTTTCACTAGCTCTTTCAGAGATTTTTTCTACCGGCTTTTCAACAGGTGTTTCAACTACTTTTTCAACTTTTTTAGTCTCTACCACTGCTTCTTGTTGTTTTTTCTCTTCTCTTCTTGCTTTATCTTCAGCTTTTCTTTGTTTTAATAATCTTTCAATTTCAGCTTCTACTTCATCAGCACTTAAAGAATTTACATCTACTTCTTCTTCATTACTATTTGAATCTTTTTCAATTAATTCTTCAATTTTTTCATTTAAACTTTTTGGCTCAGCCTTAACTTCGCTTAAAATTTTACCCTCGCTAATTGCAGTTAGACGGCTACAAATTGAGCTAATATCCATATTTATTGCTGTATCATTGCCATTATCTTTAATACAATGTAATAAGTCTTTCATCATATCAATTGATTCAAGCACAACATCCATAATATCAGGAGTTATTAGTAATTCGCCGTGACGAGCTTTGTTTAAAACATCTTCCATATGATGAGTTAGTTTTGTTAAAACATCAAAGTTTAAAAAGCTTGAACTTCCTTTAACTGTGTGAGCAACACGGAAAATGCGGTTTAGTAATTCTAAATCTTCAGGATTACTCTCAAGCTCAACTAAATCGTGATCTATTTGTTCAATTAATTCAAAAGCTTCTACCAAGAAGTCTTCTAATATCTCTTGCATATCTTCCATATTTACGCTCCTTACTTATTAATATATGATTCAATTACTCTTGATACTTCTTTGTAAAATACATTAGCATCAAATTTGGTTAAAAAGGCATCTCCACCTACATCTTTACTCTTCAGAGTTGAAAATTCGTTGCTTAAAGATGAGTTGAAGATAATTGGAATACCTTTAAATCTAATATCTTCTCTAACTCTTGAAGCGAAGTGAAATCCGTCCATTTGTGGCATTTCAACATCACTAATAATAACTTTTACTTGATTAGCAATATCGCCTTTGTATGCTTCATAAAGTTCATTCATTTTATTAAGTCCATCTACACCATCTTTTGCTTCAATTACTTTAAAGCCCATTTTATCAAGTGCATCGCGAACTAATTTTCTAGCAGTTGAGCTATCATCTAATACAACTGCTGTTCCTGTCATTTTTTTGATTTCTTTTTCTTCTATATCAATTTTTGGAGAGTAAATTCCAAGCTCTTCAACAATTCTTTCAAGGTCTAAGATTAATAAAACTTCATCATTTTCAATCTTAGCAATTCCTGTTATTTGACTTTTATCAAATCCGCCTGTATTTGTTGAAAAATCAGAACCTCTAATATCACTTGCATTAATTCTTCTAATTCTTTTTGCTTCATGAACTATAAAACCTATCATAATATTTGAAAATTCAGCAATAATAATTCTAGGTTTTAATACCATATCTTTTGGCTCAATTATATTCATCCATTTAGCTAAATTTATTACAGGAATTACAACTCCTCTTAAATCAAATACTCCTTCAATATATTCAGGAACACCTGGTAATTCTGTAAGTGCAGGTATTTTTATGATTTCTTTAACTTTAGCAACATTAACTCCATAAATTCCTTCATAGACTTTATGTTGTCCTTGTTTATAGATACGAAAATCTACAAGTTCCATTTCATTAGAATCAGCCTTTAAGACTTTATCTTCTGCCATATTTACTCCTTTCTGGGTAAGTTATATTTTTTTATAAAGTCATATTCTAGTATAAAAAAACTTCGGTCATTTGCAAAAGCTTCTAAATTCTTGTATTTTATATTTTCTAAGCAATACTCATCTCCTTGATGAAAGTGTCCTTCTATTATATAATCAATATTTACGCCTTTTTTTACAAAAAAACTTTTATATTTTTTAATTCTAAATTCCATTAATTTTTTAAAAAAATCTAATTTTTTATATAGCTTTTTTACCTTTTGTTGATTGCAAATCTTTTGATAAATTTTATCAAAACTTAAAATATTTAATAAATTTAATATAAAAATTACAAAGCTAAATCTTAAAAATCTTAAAGCTATTTGAGTGATGATTGGTAAGAATATATCTCCGTGAGATATAGCAAAAATCTTATTGTTATAAGTTGCTAAAATTGGTTGATTTTTAATGATTTTTACATTGTTAAAAAGCTTAGTTAAATTAAAATCATGATTTCCTTCAAAATAAATAATTTCTATTTTTAAAGCTAAATCATCTAATGCTTTTATAATATCTAAATTATCGTTTTTACAACTTGAAATTCCACCTATTAAAAGATTAAAAATATCTCCTAGAAGTATTACTTGTGGTGGATTAGTCTTTTTTAAAAAATCTATAAAATCTACAAAATCAAGCCTAGTGCTATCATAATGCACATCGGCTATAAAAATTGCTCCTTCTTTTAATACAAGCATTAAATATCAAGCTCTTTATAATAAATTTCAAGTATTTCATAACTAGCTTTACCTTTAGGTAATACTACATTAAACTCATCGCCTTCAACTTTACCTATCATAGCTTTTGCTATAGGTGAGTTTATACTAATATAACCTTTATCTAAATCGCTTTCACTATTTCCTACTATGCTAAATGTTTTTTCTTCTTCTGTATTTAAATCCATTATCAAAACCGTGCTACCAAATCTTACTTTATCGTGATTAAATTCTGCTGGATTTACTATCTTAGCATTTGCTAAAATTTCGCTAAGTTCTGCGATTTTGCCTTCTAAAAAGCTTTGTTTTTCTCTTGCTGCGTGATATTCAGCGTTTTCTTTTAAATCTCCGTGAGACCTTGCAATATCAATTTCTTTTACCACATTAGGACGCTCAACTACCTTTAAATGCTCTAATTCTTTAAATAATTTTTCATATCCTTTTTGTGTCATCATTTCCATATTATTACTCCTTGATTAATTTTGCTAAATTATTTGCTATTTCACCTTTAGTTAATTCTCTTAATTTTTTTGATTTTTCTAAAAATTCATCTTTATTTGCATTTTCAAATGCTTTTAATAACTCTGTCTTATCTAAATTTTGAATGAATTCTTTATGAAATTCGCCCAAATTGAGCTTATCAAAAATAATATTACAAAGTCCAATAAATTTGATTTTTACTAAAGTTTTTGCTATGAAATAATCAATCATTTTAGCCTTATAACATAAACAAAAAGCATTTCCAATAAGCCCTGCTTCAAGACTTGCAGTCCCACTACAAATATAAGCGAACTCGCATTCTTTTAAAGTAGCCTTAGTATCATATGAGATAGTAAAGCCGCTTAAATCCCCATATAAATATAATTTATCTTTTAAAAAATTTGGCACACAAACTACGCATTCATAGTCTTTAAAATCTTGTTTTAAATTCCTAAAAATCGGCATTAAAGATTTGATTTCGCTTTTTCTTGAACCTGGTAAAAAGGCTATTAATTTTTTAGAATTTGAGTTTTCTTTAAAATAATCTTTCAATGCTTCATTACTTGGATTTCCAAAATAATGAGATTTTTTAAAATACTGATTTTCAAAAGGCAAAATCCCAACTAATTCATCACATAAACTCTCAACCACCTTAATCCTACCTTTTTTCCAAGCCCAAACTTGTGGCAAGATAAAATAAATAATTTTGCCTTTAAAACCTGCTTTTCTTAAGGCTTTTGCAAATGGTATATTAAAAGCAGGAGAATCAATTAATAAAATCTTTTCAATTTTGTCATTAAGTGCTATTTGAACCAAATCTTTTATAGCTTTTTTTGCTTTTAAAATAAGTGGCAAAATCTGCACAAAACCCATAGCATTAAATTCTGTAAAATCACAATAATTATTAGAATTTAAAATAGGAATTTCATTTTTTAAATTAATATCATAAATCCCGTATAATTCTATATTATCTAATTTTTTTAATATATGTTTTAGATGAGAATTTGCAGAATTTTCTAAAGCTATGCTTAATAATTTCATATTTTTTCCTTTAATAAAAATTATTCTTTAAAGAGAATTTAAAGTATATTGATATTATTATAAAACATAATTTTAATATAAGGAGCCACTATGAAAATCAAATATAGTGCCATTTTACTTAGTGTTAATTTATTTGCAGGTGTTGTAAATCCTAATTTTGCTTATCAAGATTATTTAGATTTTGGAAATAACAAAGGCAAATTTAAAGTAGGTAATAATATAGAAGTTACAGATATTTATGGAAAAACTATTGATTTTAAAGTTCCTATGCCAAGTTTTAATGCAGCAAATACTACAGGAGATTTAATGGGTGAGCTTACTAATATAGGCGGCTCTTTTGCAATCACTGCAGCTCATATGATTAGTCCTACATATAGAAATGATTTAATAAAAAAAGATAAAGAATATGAATTTGGCTTAGTAAAATCAAAAGTAGTAGCAAGTGATACAAATTTTAAAGATTATTTTAAATGGAATAAATCTTGTAGTGAATTAGTTCAAGTTGATGATTTAAAAGATTTTGCTGTAATTAAAATGAGTAAATTAAATATCAATGAAAGTGCAAAGCTAATTGATAAAGAATTTTATTTTAAAAACACAAATGTTAGTGAAAATTTAAAAAATGACCAAAATGTAATATATCAAGATAAGTATTTTAATAAAAATAGCTCTAGTGAGTGGGATATTAAAGCTTATAAAGAATATATTAAAACAAGCGGTGAAAAAGATGATGATAATATAGGAAAAGGTGAAATTTTAAATAATCCAGAAAGATTTAGCGTATATGCAAGAACAGGTAGTGGAATTCAAAAAATTGGTAATATTAATACAAATATTTTTCCTAAAAAAGTAGCTGATCCTTCAGAGTTTTTAACCGGCGGAATTTTATATGTAGATGAAGATAAAAGCAAAACAGAAACAGGATATTTACATTTAAGTGCAAAGGATTATTATAAAGATATAAGGCTTGATTTTTCAAATACTTCAGCTCCAGGAGATAGTGGAAGTGCTATTTATGTATGGGATAATCTGAAAAAAGAATGGCTAGTAATTGGAGTAGTTAGTAGAAGCGATTGTGGTGATGATAATACAACTTGCTCTTATACAAAATATGCTCTTATAAATAGTTTTATAATTAATGATTTTAAGAATGATTTTACTGCTAATTTAAGTGGTAATTCTTATAATTCAAATGATATATATTCAAATATTAAAGATAAATATAATGAAAATAATAAAGATTTAGTATTTAGTAAAGCTGCAAGTATTGCTTTAAAAAATAATGAAAATTTTGGCTCAAGTGTGTTTTATTTTAAAGATAATTCTACTTTAAATGGCGAAGAAGTTTTATTGGGTGGAGTTGTGATAGATGATGGTAAGACACTTAATTTTAATGCAAAAACAGCAGCTAATGATAATTTGCATAAAATGGGAAAAGGAACGCTAGAAATTAGCAAAGAAAGTGCAGGTGGATTAAGAAGTGGCGAAGGGCTAACGATTTTAAATACAAGCAATAAAGCGTTTAGTTCAATTTATCTTCTAAACAATGCAGGGCTAAAAATAACTAATGCAAATCAAATTAATAATGCTAATTTAGTTTTTAATGGTGGATATTTGGATTTAAATGGAGTTGATTTAAGTTTTGATAAAATTCAAGCAAATGATTTTAGAACTAAGATTATTAATTCAAATTCTAAAAAATCAACTCTAAGTATAAATAACACTAATGATATAGGTATTTATCATGGACAAATTAGCGATAATATTAATTTAAAACTGAATAATTCTAAGACTTTTGTATTTGATGGAGAAATAAAAGCTGATGAATTAAGTGTAAATGGTGGAACTACGATATTACAAGGTCATCCTTTAGAGCATTCTTATTTTCTAAATCAATCTTTAGCTAATTCTTTAGGTGTAAATATTGCTCCTAATACAAATACTCAAGATGAATACGAAAATAGAACAAGTAAAACAAATAATATAAATCTAAGTAATTCAACCTTTAAAATATTAAAACATAGCAATTTAACATCAGATAATATTACTTTAGATAAATCAAATCTTAGTATAGGAGAGAATTTGATTTATCTTGATAAATATGATGCAAATCATATAAATAGCTCTTTAGTATTTACTTCTTTTGCTAATGAGTTTAGTTCAGTTGCAAAAGATATTGAAGTGACTGCAAATGTGAAATTAAAAAATAATTCAACTCTTAGCATTATGAATAATTCTAATTTTAGTGGTTCTATAATCACAGAAGATAATAATTCTACTTTAAAGCTAAATAATGCAAATATTGATGCAAATATAAATGTAGCTAATTTAAATGCTAGCAAGACTAATTTTATGTTTAGTTTAAACAATACTCTAATATCAAGTATAAGCACACTAGGTGGGCAAAATACTTTTATGATTAAACCTGATTTAGCTAATGCTAATAAGTTTTTATTAGCAAGTCTTGTAAATACTAATAATACTATTAATAATGATTATTTAAAAGCACTTGATTATAAAGAAAATATCAGTATTTATACACCTAATGTTGAGTTTGTTAATGAAAATGGCAAGGCTAATTGGTATTTAGTAAAGGTAAATAAAGAAGATATTGAAAATACAACTCCTATTGTGCCAGAAACAAAGCCAGAAACAAAGCCAGAACCTACTAAACCTAACGATGATTTAAATAAGCCTAGTGTTAAAGATTATTTCTTCGTTCAAGAAAATAAAGAAGTTACACAAATGATTGATAGCTCGTTAAATCAAGTATTTTTTAGCTATGTGTTAGAATGGAATAACTTGCAAAAAAGAATGGGAGAATTAAGAAATAATACAGATGCAAATGCTGGAATTTGGTTTAGAGCTTATACAGGTCAAAGCTCTTACGAACACGCAAACAAGACTAAGTTTTATGAAATGCAATTAGGTGCTGATAAATTAAATCAAGGCAATAATTATGTAAATTACACAGGGCTTATTTTTAATGCTAGTAAATATAGTTTAAGTGATAATTTAGATGGCAGTATAAAAGGTTATGGTTTTGGAGCATACTCTAGCACTATATATGATAATGGATTGTATTTTGATGTAATAGCAAAATATATAAATTATAAAAATGATTTTAATTTATATGTTAAAAATCAAAACGAAGTTACAAATTCTTTAAAACCAAATAATTCTTATACTTTTTTAGCTAGTGCTGAGATTGGATATAGAAAAGATTTTAATAATTTTTATTTAGAACCACAAATTGAATTAATAACAGGTTATGTAAGTAAGCAAGAATTAACAAGTAGTGATAAAAAATTATATTTACAATCAGATTCTTTTATCCCACTTAATTTAAAAACAGCTATCTTTACAGGTTTTAATAAAAATGATTTATCACTTAGAGCAGGCGTTGGACTTGCTAGTGATTTGGTAAATAATTCTAAGAAAACTATAAAAGATTTAGATACTATAAGTATTAATAATGGTAAAAGAGATTCAAGAGTATTTGTTAATTTATCAAGCTCTTATAAGCTAAATAATCGTTCAAATATAGGCTTAGAATTTGAAAAAACATTCGGTGGTAATCTAAACATAGATTATAGCTTTAACCTAGTATATAGATATAACTTCTAATCTTCTTTCATCACAATAAGATAAAAATTATTGTGATGAATTATTTATAAATTTATTATTTTATAAATAAAATTTACTTTTGATTATATTTTTTATTTAATATATTTTTAATTTATAATTAAAGTTAATATCATAAAATCACTGATTAAATCTTAAAAAAGGACTTATTATGCGTATTTTGCTTTTATTGGTGTTTTTTTCAATTTCATTAGTTGCTAATGTTGGAAGTATTGTAAATTATGTAGGAGATGTTGAGGTTTTAAGAAATCAATCAACAATTAATGTAAATCATAAAAATTATGAGCTATTAGAAAACGATATTATTCTTACTAAAAATAATGCAAAAGTTCAAATAAAATTTATAGATAATACTACTCTTACTTTAGGTAAAAACTCAACTTTACAAATCAATAAATATTTAATTAATGGAGCAAATTCTAAAGTGAACTTGAAAGCTAAAAAAGGAAGCTACGATTTAGTAAGTGGAGAGATTTCTAAGCTAGCTAGACAAAACTTTACTTTCCAAGCAAATACAGCGACCATTGGCATTCGTGGAACTAGATTTAGTGGAGATGTTAATAATGGTTTTGTTAATTGTATTTCAGGAGAAATTGAAGTTGGAGTAGGCGGTAAAAAATATAATTTAAAAAAAGGAGAGAGATTACACTATAAAAATTTAGGAATTATCAAATTAGAAAAATTAAAACCAAGTAGTTTTAATGTAATCAAATTATAAAAATAGGAGAAAATATGAACAAAATAGCTTTAATTGTGTTTTTAGCAAGCTCACTTTTCGCAAATATTGGAAAAATAGTTACATTAAGAGGAGATGTTGTAATTTTAAGTGACAACAAAGAAAGAATTGCAAAAACAAATGATATTTTAGAAGAAAATGACAAAATAATCACAAAAAATAATGCAAAATTACAAATTAAATTCATAGATAATACAATAGTTACGCTAGGTAAAAATACAACTTTAAATATTAAAGATTATGTAATTGATGGTAAAAAATCAAAAGTAAGTCTTGAAGTAAATAACGGACATTTTAAAGTAATATCAGGAAATATTTCAAAAATAGCTAGAAAGAATTTTGAATTTCAAGCAAAAACAGCGACGATTGGAATTAGAGGAACCGTGTTTGTTGGAAGTCTTGGAAAGGTTGATAAAGTAGGTTGTTTAGAAGGTGCAATAGATGTTAAAGTAGGAAATAAAACTTCTTTAGTTCAAGCAGGAAATCAATTAAGATTTGATAATGATAAGGTTATTAAGATTGAAAAGATAGTGCCTAAGGAATTTGAAACTATTAATACAGGTAAAGAAAGTCAAGTAAATACTAAACAATCTTATAAAAATAGCGAAAGTTTTAATGAGTTTTTAAATTCTAAAGAAGAAATGATAAAAGCAAAACAAGAATATTATCAAAATAAAAATTATCAAGATTATAAAAATAATTATAAATACAATAATGAAAGAATAAGGGATTTAGATACCAATTCAATATCTAAAGATATTATTAAAATATGTAATGGCAATACTTATTGCATACAAAATAAAATAAATTATGCAAATAAGGGATATTTAAATGGTAAAGACTATCAAAACAATAGGCAAAGAAATTCTACTTACGGAGTTCAAAAATGATAAAAAAGATTATTTTATCATTTTTAATAAGCTCTCTTGCTTTTGCTAATTATATAGATGAGTTTAATAAGAAAAATTATAAAAAAGCTTTAGAATTAGCTAAAGCTCAATGTGAGATTGATTGTAGTGACGAAAAACTTAACCTAATTTTGGCAAAAAGTGCTGAAAAATTAAAAGATACAAAAGAAGCAATTGCAGCTTACGATAGGGTTTTAATTATTAATGAAAACAATATTGAAGCTAGATTTTCAATAGCTAATTTATATTATGAAAATAATAATCCAGAGCTTATGAGAGATGAATTAAATTATATGCTAAATAATTTGGATTTAAGTTCTACTCAAAAAGTTAGAATTAATAATATGCTAAATAATTTAGATAATTTGACAAAAGAAGTTGCTAAGCCTTATTTTATAGGGCTTAATTTGGGTTTTGCTTATGATACAAACCCGCTTTATGGCAATGATAATTTCACTGATTTTGTTGGTGAGAAGATTAGAAATTTTAAAAATGAAAAAGCAAGTGGTTCTTTAAGTTTTAATTTTAATATAGATGGTGCTTATAATTTAGATTTAGGAAATAATTATTTTGCAGAGCTTTATGCGAGTTTAAATAATAAAAAATATTTAAAAAATAAAAGCGAAAATTATCCTGATTTAAATGTATTAACATTAGCAATTAATCCAAGCTATGTAAGGGATAATCACAAAATTACTCTAAATGCTAGTTATGATTTTGTATTACTTAGAAGAGCTGCGTTTTTGCATAGTTTAAATATGGGTATTAATTATGAAAATAATGTAAATGATAATTATTTATATTTAATTTCTTATGATTTATCTAAAGGAATATTTGCTGATAGTATGGATAAAGATTCTAATTTTATTCATCATTCTTTAGGTCTTAATAATGTTTTTGCATATAATGATAATATTTATTATTTTAATTTAAATTATGATTTAGAAAATGCAAAAGATAGTTTTAGTGCTAATTCTGATTTTAAAAATTATGGTATAAAAATCGGGGCTATTATTCCTATATTAAATAAAGTTAGTTTTAAGCCAAGTTTTGGTTATAATCATACAATTTACAAAAAGGTTGATTCATCTTATTATTCAAAAAGAAAAGATAATGAAATAGTTATTTCTAGTATTTTTGATTATAAATTAGATTATAATCAATCTTTGAGTTTCGCTTTGATTTATGATAAGCAAAATTCAAATCATAATTTTTATGATAGTTTAAATTATACAAGTATGATTAATTATAGATATGAGTTTTAAAAGGAAAATAGTATGAGAAATATTTTATTATTAAGTAGTGATAGATATAAAAACTTAGATTCTTTTGATTGGTGTGCTAGTATATTAAATGATTTTTTTGCTAAAACTAAACAAATAGCTCTAGTTCCTTATGCTCAAGTAATTGATGGATTTGATGAATACGAAAAAACTCTTAAAAATAAAATAAACTCAAAAATAGTTTCTATACACAATGACCCTATTAATATATTAAACGATAGCGATGGGATATTAGTAAGTGGCGGTAATTTATTTGTTCTTTTACATAGATTGCAAAAGCTAAATTTATTAGATATTTTAAAAGATAAAATAGAAAATTCTATAACCTATGCTGGTTGGGGTGCTGGGGCTAGTGTATTATCAGAAGATATTAAAACTTGTAATGATTTACCTATATTGTATCCTAGTAATTTGCAAGCTTTAGGTATTTTAAAATACCAAATAATCACTGAATATATCCCTCAAGATAGGGAATATTCAATGAAGCTTTATGAATATTTTAAGCTAAATCAAAATTCTTCTGTTTTTGCTCTGCCATATGGTTCTGCCCTTAAAATTCATAATGATAGTGCCTTAGTAATGGGTAATGAAGGGGTTTTAAAATTATCTGAATATTATGAGCAATACTTTAAAATTGGTGATTTTATTAAGCTTTAATACATATTTTTAATCAAAAGAATTTAAATTATGGATTAAATTTTATCTAAAAAGGATTTTTATTATCCGATTTGATATTTTTAACAACATTTATTAAAAAAAGTTTCGTAATATTTCATAAAGGAAAAAAATGATTAAAATTATGAAAACTAAGGCTATTTTAGACTTTAGCCAAGATGAATTTTTACAAACTAATAAAGCTTTAGTATTTGATGAAGAGATTATTAAAATATGTGATTTTAATAAGACTTTAAGTGAATACAAAAACGCTCAAATAATTGATAAAAGCGAATATATTTTAAGCCCTGTATTGTGCAATTTGCATTCACATTTGGAGTTTTGTCTATCTAAGCTTTATTATGGAGATTTTGCAAAATGGCTTGAGAGCATTATCAAAAATCGTGAAGTAATAAATAAGGATTTATTAAGTAAAGAGATTAATAGACAAATTGAAATTCTAATGCAAAGCGGGGTAGGGTATCTAGGCGAAATTTCAAGTTTTGGAGCAAACCTAGAAATTCTATCAAATAGCAAGATAAAAAGCATTATTTTTCACGAGATTTTAGGTGCTAATGATGAAACTTTAAAAAATAATATTAAGAGTTTTGAAGAGAGATTTTCAAGATTTTCAAACCTTAATAATCATATATCATTGCATAGTCCTTATTCAATTTGTGATAAGACTTATGAATACGCACTTAATTTTGCTAAGAAAAATGATTTATTAATCAGCACACATTTTTTAGAAAGTGCTTATGAAAAGGAGTATTTGCAAGGCAAAAGTAACGCTTTAAGCAATTATTTAGCTAGATTTAATCCTAGTTTAATTACTAAGGATTTTTTAAGTGGATTTGATGATTTAAGAGCTATTTTTACTCATTGTAATTATGTTGATGATTTTAGTATTTTTAAATCTCATCATATAATTACGACTTGTCCTAAATCAAATAGATTTTTAGGCTCTCGTGCAATTAGGCTTAAAAATCTTTTAGCAAATGATTTAAATCTTAGCATAGGCACAGATGGGCTTAGCTCAAATAATAGTTTAAATATGTTTGATGAGCTAAGAGCTTTTATATTTACTCATAATGAATTTGAATTAAACGAATTAGCTTACATAATTTATAAGGCGGCTTGTTTTGATAATTCTCATTTATTTTTAAATGGCTTAAAGCCTTTAAGTAATGGTGCTAAGGCAGATTTTATCTTACTAGATGATTTTGGCTATGATAAGGATAATGTATTAGCTCAAATAATTTTAAGAACGAATAAAATAAAAAATATGTATTTAGATGGAAAGGAAATTATATGAATGTAGTTTTAGCAATGAGTGGTGGGGTTGATAGCTCTTATACAGCTCTTATGCTTAAAGAAAAAGGTTTTAATGTAAGTGGTGTTTATATGAAATTACACAATCGTTTAAACTATCACGAAAAAAATATAGAAAATGGACAAAGAGTGGCTGATTTTTTAGGAATTTCTTATGATATTATTGATTTTACTGATGAATTTAGCAAAGCAGTTTTTAATCCATTTATTAAGACTTATGAAGATGGACTTACTCCAAATCCTTGTGCTTTATGCAATCAAAAAATAAAACTAGGAGCATTGTTAGACTATGCTAAAAGCAAAAATGCAAAGTTAGCGACAGGACATTACGCTCAAATAGAAAACAATATGCTTAAAAAAGCCGTAGATTTAAGCAAAGACCAAACATATTTTCTAGCAAATGTAAATAAAGAAAGCTTAAATGATGTGCTTTTTCCACTAGGGGATAAATTTAAAAAAGACATAAAAGAACAAGCACTAAAAATCCCTATGTTAAAATCAATCAGCGAACAAAAAGAAAGCTCTGAAATATGTTTTGTAACCACAAATTACACCGATATTTTAAAAGATTATGTAAAAGTTAATCAAAAAGGCTTAGTAAAAAATACTAAGGGCGAAGTTGTAGGAGAGCACGAAGGCTATATGCACTATACTATCGGTAAAAGGCGTGGTTTTAGTGTAAAAGGTGCATTAACTCCACATTATGTATTAGAAATTGATGCGAAAGAAAATGTAATAATAGTAGGTTCAAAAGAAGAATTATTTGTAAAAGAATTTCAATTAAAAAATGTAAATGCTTTTTGTGATTTTGATGAGATTGATTGTAAGGTAAAAATCAGATATAACACTAAAGAAGTGCCTTGTAAATTGCTAAAAAATGAAAAAAAGGTTTTATTAGAAGAAAGCGTATATGCTTTAGCAAAAGGACAATTAGCAGTATTTTATCAAGGTGATTTAGTAGTAGCAAGTGGTTTTATAAATTAAGGATAATTAATGAAGAAGGAATTGGTTTTTAATAGAGAATTATCGTGGCTTAAGTTTAATTCAAGGGTGCTTGATCAGTGCAATAAAAAAATACCTTTATTAGAAAAATTAAGATTTATTAGTATATATTGCACGAATTTAGATGAGTTTTATATGATTAGAGTTGCTGGACTTAAGCAACTTTTTGCAGCAGGAGTAGTGCCACAAAATGAACTACCACCATTAGAGCAATTAAACGCTATTCGTGAATATTTACACGCAGAAAAAGACACTTTAGAACAAAATTATTTTTCTATAATGAGCGAATTAGCAAAAGTGGGTGTGGAGCTTAAAACTTATAATGATTTAACAAGAAATCAAAAAGGCAAAGCTAAAGAATATTTCTTTAGCACCATAATGCCAGTAATTGTTCCTATTGCAGTAGATTCAACGCACCCATTTCCACCACTTAATAATCTATCTTTCTCACTAGCTGTTAAGTTAAAAAGCGAAGATGAAAAGCACGATAAATTCGCTATGGTTAGAATTCCTAGAGTATTGCCTAGATTTTTTGAAGCTGATAGGGGGCTTTTCGTTCCTATTGAAAGCGTGGTTAAAGAGCATTTAGAAGATATTTTCCCAGGTTTTACTATGGTAGAAAGTGCAGCTTTTAGAGTAACTAGAAATGCTGATATTATAATTGAGGAAGAAGAAGCAGATGATTTTATGATGCTACTTGAGCAAGGCTTAAAACTTAGAAGAAAAGGTGCTTATGTTAGAATTCAAATTGAAAGCGGTGCTAGCGAAGAGATTAAAAACTTTTTAAGCATACATTTAAAAGTATTTAATAAAGATATTTACGAATACAAAACCCCATTAGCCCTATCATCAATGCTACAAATCGTAAATAATAAGCAATTAAGTCATTTATGTAATGCTTCTTATGTGCCTAAGATTTTGCCACCATTTGATGAGAATGTAAGTGTATTTGAAGTAATTGATAAGCAAGATATTTTATGTTATCAGCCTTATGAGAGTTTTGACCCAGTTGCAAGTTTTATCAAAGAAGCTAGTAAGGATTCAAAAGTAATATCAATTAGAATGACCCTATATCGCTTAGAAAAAAACTCGCAAATTATTAAGGCTTTAATGGACGCCGCTAATGATGGAAAGCAAGTTACGGTTATGGTTGAATTAAAGGCTCGTTTTGATGAAGAAAATAACCTTTATTGGGCAAAAGAATTAGAAAACGCAGGAGCTCATGTAGTATATGGAATAGCAGGGTTTAAAGTGCATGCAAAAATTACTCAAGTAATTCGCCAATTAGACGATGGCACGCTTAAATTTTACGCACATTTAGGCACGGGTAATTATAACGCCGCTACTGCTAAAGTATATACTGATATTAGCTTTTTTACATCTAATTTTGATATAGCAAATACTGATATTACAGCGTTTTTTAACATACTTACAGGCTATTGCAAAAATAAACGCTTAAAAACTCTATCAATGAGCCCGTTTCAGATAAAAGAGCAGATTTTAAAAATGATAAAAACTGAAAGCCTAGCAGGTAAAAAGGGTGAAATTATAATGAAGATGAACTCGCTTGTTGATGAAGACATTATAAAAGCACTTTATGAAGCGTCAAACAAAGGTGTAAGCATTGATTTAATAGTTCGTGGGATTTGTTGTCTTAAACCAAATCTTAAAGGCTTTAGCGAAAATATAAGAGTAAGAAGTATAGTTGGAAAATATCTTGAACACGCTAGGATTTTTTATTTTAAACATGCAACTCCACAATATTATATAAGCAGTGCTGATATGATGCCAAGAAATCTTGAGCGTAGGCTTGAACTAATGACGCCTATATTAAATGAGAGTTTGCACGCTAAATTAGCAGAGATTTTAAGACTTCAATTAAGTGATAATCAATTAGCTTACACGCTTGATGAGAATGGAA
The DNA here is from genome assembly GCF_020137645.1 of Campylobacter sp. RM12637. NCBI lineage: Bacteria > Pseudomonadati > Campylobacterota > Epsilonproteobacteria > Campylobacterales > Campylobacteraceae > Campylobacter > Campylobacter sp. RM12637. Next base: position 68,858 of record NZ_JACGAV010000004.1, on the reverse strand, counting down.
TTTATACCAAGATAGAAAAAGATGAAAAGGCTCTTGATTCTCAAGAAACTTTTGAAAACTATGTAAGTGGAATTTATAAAAGCTTTAAAAAAGGTCGTGATAAAGCAAAAGCAAACCAAATGGCACAAAAATTCTTTAGAGAGAATTAAATATTTTAGGAATTTAAATTCCTAAAATATATTTTACTAAAATTTATAAAAATTAATTTTATTTTAAGTTTAAAATATTATTATTGACAGATTTTTTTGAACTTCACTTATACAATCCCCTTTATTTAAAATTGTTTTCTAATGGCGGTTAGGCCTTACTCTCGTGGGAGAAGGACAATGCGTGATTATTTAACAACTAAAAATCTTAGCAATGATGATTTTTATACGCTTATAAAAAAAGCTTTGTATTACAAACAACACGATGGCTTTTTTAAAAATTATGAAAATCAAATCATAGCTAATTTATTTTTTGAAGATTCTACAAGAACAAGGACAAGTTTTGAAGTTGCTGAGCTTAAGCTTGGCTTTAGAGTGCTTAATTTTTCTGCTAGTAGTTCAAGTGTAAATAAAGGCGAGAGTTTATATGATACTTGTAAGACTTTTGAAAGTCTTGGAACTAGCGTTTTAGTAATTAGACATAAACAAAATAATTATTTTGATGATTTAGTAGGACTGAATGCTAAAGTGGTTAATGCAGGTGATGGAAGTGGAGCACACCCATCTCAATGTTTGCTTGATTTAGTAACGATTTATGAGCATTTTAATACTTTTAATGGTTTAAAAATAGCAATAGTTGGAGATATAAAAAATTCTCGTGTAGCAAAATCAAATAAAGATGCGCTTGAAAGACTTGGAGCTAAAGTATTTTTAGCTGCACCTCCTATTTATCAAGATAATTCTTATAATGAATACTATAAATTAGATGAAATTATAGATGAGGTTGATGTTTGTATGCTTTTACGCATTCAACACGAAAGACACGATAAAAACGAATTAGATTTAGAAAAATATAGAAAATCTTTCGCACTTACAACTAATAATTATAAAAGATTAAAAAATGATGCAATCATAATGCACCCAGCCCCAATTAATCGTGGAGTAGAGATTGATAGTTGTTTGGTTGAATGTGAAAAATCAAAGATTTTTACCCAAATGAGTAATGGTGTATTTGCTAGAATGGCAATACTTGATTATGTGTATGAAAGGATTTAAAATGCTTCTTAAAAATTGTAATGCATTTATAGATAATAAATTTGTTAAAACTGATATTTTAATTGAAGGTAAAAAAATAGTAAAAATAGCTCCTAATATTGATTATAGTGGAGAAATAATTGATGTTAAAGGTAAGCTTGTTAGTGCGGGTTTTGTTGATATTCATCAGCACCTACGTGAGCCAGGATATTCACACAAAGAGAGCATAAAAACAGGTTCAATGGCGAATGCAAAAGGTGGAATTACTACAGCTTGTGCTATGCCAAATCTAAAACCTGTGCCTGATACTTTAGAGAATTTAAAACTTGAATTAGATTTAATTCAAAAAGATTCTTGTATGAAAGTTCTTCCTTATGGAGCTATTACTATGGAAGAAAAAGGTCAAAGCTTAGTTAATTTTAGCCAATTAGCTCCTTTTGTTTTTGCGTTTAGCGATGATGGAAGAGGTGTTGCAAATGCAAAAATTATGAAAGATGCAATGAAAGAATGTGCGAAATTAAATAAATATGTAATTGCACATTGCGAAGATTTAGACCTAGTTGAAGGCGGTCATATGCACGATGGAGTTCAGTCTAAAAAATTAGGAATTAAAGGAATTTCAAGTTCAAGCGAGAGCGTGCAAGTTGCAAGAGATATGCTACTTTGTAAAGAATGCAATTCAAATTATCATGTATGCCATATAAGTGCTAAAGAAAGTGTTGCGATGGTTGAGTTTGGCAAAAAACTTGGAGTAAATATAAGTTGTGAAGTAACTCCACATCATTTAATTTCTTGTGATGAAGATATTAAAGAAGATAATGGAATGTGGAAGATGAATCCGCCTTTAAGAAGCAAAGCTGATAGAGATTATTTAATAAATGCTTTAAATGAAGGCATAATTGAAGTAATAGCAACAGACCATGCACCACATTCAAAAGACGAAAAGCAAGGTGGATTTAATAAGGCTTATTTTGGAATTATAGGAAGTGAGTTTGCGTTTTCATTGCTTTATACAAAATTAGTAAAAACTAATTTAGTAAAACTTGAAACAATTCTAAACGCTTTTAGCACTAATCCTAAAAAAAGATTTAATTTAGAAAATGCAGGGGAGCTTAAAGTTGGTTCGATAGCTGATATTGTAGTAATTGATTTAGATAAAACTTGGGAATTAAAAGAAGATGAAATCGTTAGTTTAGGCAAGAATACGCCTTATTTAGGAAGTGTATTAAGCTCAAAAGTAGAGCTTACAATTTGTGATGGAAAAATTATTTTTAAAGGAGAATAAAATGCAAGATGTAAATAAAATTTTAGTTATAGGAAGTGGTCCTATTATAATTGGTCAAGCAGCAGAGTTTGATTATGCAGGAACTCAAGCTTGTTTATCGCTTAAAGAAGAAGGTAAATATGTAATATTAATCAATTCAAACCCAGCTACTATTATGACTGATAAAAATATTGCTGATGAGATTTATATAGAGCCAATTACTTTAGAATTTGTAACAAAGGTTATTAAAAAAACTCGCCCTGATGCAATCTTGGCTACCTTAGGCGGACAAGTTGCTTTAAATATGGCAATAGAATTAGATAAAGTAGGGATTTTAAAAGAATATAATATAAAAGTATTAGGTTCTAGCTTAGATACTATTAATAAGGCTGAAGATAGAGAATTATTTAGAGCATTAATGAATGAATTAAATGAACCTGTTCCACCAAGTGTTATTGTAAATAATACAAAGAGTGCAATTTCTTTTGCTAATGAATGTGGTTATCCTGTTGTTGTTCGTCCAGCATTTACTATGGGTGGAACTGGCGGCGGAATTTGTGAAAATGAAGCTGAACTTAAAAAAATAGCTAGCGAAGGCTTAATTTATTCTCCTACTAGACAATGTTTAATTGAAAAATCAATAGCAGGATTTATAGAACTTGAATATGAAGTTATAAGAGATAGAGCTGATAATGCTATATTAATTTGCGATATGGAAAATATTGACCCTGTTGGAATTCATACAGGTGATTCATTGGTTGTTGCACCAACTCAAACACTTGAGCCAAAAATCAAACAACAAATGATAGATGTTGCTATTAAATTAATAAGAGCATTAAAAATTGAAGGTGGTTGTAATGTTCAAATAGCTTTAAACCCAATTACAAAAGAATATTTTATTATTGAAGTAAATCCTAGAGTTTCACGCTCAAGTGCTTTAGCTAGTAAAGCAACTTCATTTCCTATAGCAAAAATCGCAGCAAAAATCGCAATAGGCAAAACTTTAGATGAGATTAAAAACGAAGCAAGTGGTTTAAGCTATCTTGAGTATAAACCAAATCTTGATTATATAGTTACTAAAGCTCCTAGATTTGCATTTGATAAGTTTAAAGATGCTAATCGTTATCTAGGCACTCAAATGAAAGCAACGGGTGAAGTAATGGGCTTAGGAACTAGCCTAGCTGAAAGTATTTTAAAAGCTATTAAATCACTTGAATATGGAATTTGTCATCTAGGTCTTAAAAACGGCGAAACATACACAGATGAAAAAATCAAAAAGCGTTTAATTAAAGCTGGAGATGAAAGAATATTTTTCATAGGAGAAGCTTTAAGGCGTGGAATTAGTGTTGATGAGATTATGAATCTTACTAAAATGCAAAGATTATTTATAGATACATTTAAGCAAATCATTGACACAGAACACGAATTAAAAGAGAAAAAATTTGATATTCAAGCACTTACAAAAGCTAAGCAAATAGGACTAGCTGATAAAATTATCGCACATCGTTGGGAATGCAAGCAAAAAGAAGTGTATGAATTAAGAGCTAAAAACAATATAAGACCTATTTATAAATGCGTTCAGCCGATGGATTATAAAAATCTAATTCCAAGTTTTTATTCAACTTATAATAAAGAATTTAAAGACACAAATGAAATTAGCAATAAGCAAAAAATCATAGTTTTAGGAAGTGGCCCTATTAGAATTGGTCAAGGAATTGAGTTTGATTATTCTAGCGTGCATGCTATTTGGGCTATTAAAGAAATGGGCTATGAAGCAATAATAATTAATAACAATCCTGAAACATTATCAACTGATTATAGCGTAGCTAATAAGCTTTATTTTGAGCCTTTAAGCAATGAAGAAGTTTTAGAAATTATTAATATTGAAAAACCTTTAGGGGTAATTGTTAGTTTTGGTGGTCAAACTGCTATTAATTTAGCTGAGTTTTTAGAAGCAAATGGAGTTAAGATTTTAGGCACAAGTTTAGATAGTATAAATACTGCTGAAGATAGAAAATTATTTGAAAAATTAATGAGTGATTTAGGCTTAAATCAACCTAAAGGAATTACCGCAATTAGTGTTGATGAAGCTATCAAAAATGCTAATTTAATAGGCTATCCTGTATTAGTTCGTCCATCGTTTGTTTTAGGTGGTAGAGCTATGCAAGTTGTATTTAATGATGAAGAACTTAAAAAATATATGCAAGAAGCAACAGAAGTAAGCCTTGATAAACCTATATTAATTGATAAATATTTATGCGGAAAAGAGCTTGAAGTAGACGCTATTTGTGATGGAGAAAATGTTTATATACCAAGTATTTTAGAGCATATTGAAAGAGCAGGTGTGCATAGTGGAGATAGCACAGCAATAACTCCAAGTGTTAGTATAAGTGATGAGGTAAAAGAAGAAATTATTAATTACACTAAAAAACTTGCACTTGCTTTAAAAATTAAAGGACTTTTAAATATACAATTTGTATATTTTGAAAATAAACTTTATGTATTAGAAGTAAATCCAAGAGCTTCAAGAACATTGCCGTTTTTAAGTAAAGTAATTAATAAAAACCTAGCAAATATAGCTTTAAAAGCTGCTTTAGGAATAAGCTTAAAAGAGCAAGGAATTACTAAAGAATTTGAAGAAATACAAGGAATGTATTATGTAAAAGTTCCTGTATTTAGCTTCTCAAAATTATCTTTAGTTGATACAGTTTTAGGGCCTGAGATGAAAAGCACTGGAGAAGTTATGGGAACTAGCACAAGTGCTAATAAAGCACTTTATAAAGGTCTTGTTGCAAGTGGCGTTAGGATAGAAGAATTTGGCGGAGTATTATTTAGTATTGATGATAAAAATAAGGCTGATTCACTTGAGCTTGCTCGTGGATTTATGAACTTAGGTTATAAAATCTTAGCTACTAAAAATACAGCAATTTATTTTAATAATCACGGAATTAATGCAATTAGTGTTAATAAATTAGGCGATGAAGATGACATAATTTCAAAAATTGTTAATGGAGAAATTACATTAGTAATTAATACCCCAAGAGATGCAAAAAATAGCCTTAGTGATGGATTTAAAATAAGACGCGCAGCAAGTGAGAGTAAGGTTGCAAGCTTTACAAATCTTGATATTGCAAAAGCTTATTTAAAGGCTTTAGAAGAAATATCATTAAGCGTGTATTCTTTATAATTTTTAAGAATTTAAACTCATTTTTTGAGTTTAAATTCCTTTTTAATTTTAGTATAAAATAAATATTTTTTAAACTCCTAATCAAGAATGATTATTGCTTAGTCTATGTATTAAATAAAAAAAGTTAAGATTTAAATAAAAATATTTTAAGGAAAACAATGTTATTTACAAGAGCTAGTGAATATGCTTTAATTAGTTTAATTTACATTGCAAAACATAAAAGTCCAATAGATGTAGATACTTTAGCAAGTGAATTAAATATACCAAGAAGCTTTTTAGCAAAAATATTACAAAATTTAGCAAGAGCGCATATTTTAAAATCTTATAAAGGTATTAATGGTGGTTTTATTCTGGCAAAAGAACCAAATTTAATAAATATAAAAGATGTCATAATATCTGCTGAAAAAAAAGAGCCTTTAGTTTTTGAATGCACAGGAGATGATAAGTGTCCTAGCAATAGGCACGATACTTGTAAAATATATCCTATAATTACCAACTTACAAGATAAAATAAATTCTTTTTTAACTGATATTACCTTAGAGCAGATTTTAAAATAATGGCAAAACAAAAAAATACTATGCTAAGCCTAGTAGCTCCTTATTTAGAGCCACTTGTAAAATTTAAAAGTCTTTCTATGGTAGGTTTAATAGTTGCTATTTTAGCAATTATTATCGTTCCTTTACCATCTGGAATACTTGATTTTTGCTTAGCACTTAGTATTGCTATATCGGTTTTGATGATTTTAATAGCTATGTATATTCCAAAACCGACTGATTTGACTACTTTTCCAACATTAATTTTAATAATTACTCTTTTTAGACTAAGCCTTAATATCGCAACCACTAGAATGATTTTAAGCAAAGGGCATGAAGGTCCTGCTGCGGTTAGTGATATAATTGCTAGTTTTGGAGAATTTGTTGTAGGCGGAAATTATGTAATAGGGGTTGTTGTATTTTGTATCTTAGTATTAATTAATTTTATGGTTGTTACAAAGGGTTCAACTCGTGTTAGTGAAGTTCAAGCTAGATTTACGCTAGATGCAATGCCAGGAAAACAAATGGCAATTGATGCTGATTTAAATGCAGGGCTTATTACAGAAGAACAAGCTAGAGAAAGGCGTCAAGAAATAATAGGCGAAGCGAACTTTTATGGAGCTATGGATGGTTCTTCTAAATTTATTAAAGGTGATGCAGTTGCAGGTATAATCATTACTATTATTAATATAGTTGGCGGACTTTTAATAGGTATGTTTCAGCACGATTTAGAATTAAATGCTGCTGCTTCTAGTTATACTATTTTAACTATAGGAGATGGACTTGTATCTCAAATCCCAGGATTAATCACTTCAACAGCAACAGCTATAATTATTACTCGTGCAAGCAAAGAAGAAAAACCATTTGCTGAAAAATCTTTAGAGCAATTATTTGGAGATTATAAAACTTTATTTATAGTTGGGTTTATTTTGTTCGTATTTGCTTTAGTCCCTGGTCTTCCTACTATTTCACTAGGTTTTATGGCTTTTGTATTTGGTGGGCTTGGCTTTTTACTTATGAAGACTAAAGATGAAGATTTATTAAGTCCTAAACCAAAGCAAAAAGGAGCAGCTCAACAACCAAACACAAGTGGAGCAGCACCAGCTCAAAGCACAACACCACCTAGAAAAAGTGAAGCTGAAATTGCAGCAGAGCGTAAAAAGAAAAATGAAGAAAGCTTAAATCTTGAAATGCTTGAATTACAAATCGGATATTCTTTAGTAAAAGTTGCTGAAAGTGATTTAATAGATAGAATTCCAACAATGCGTCAAACAATAGCTAAAAATCTAGGTTTTTTAATGCAAGATATTAGAATAATTGATAATATTCAATTAGACCCTAATGAATATGATTTTAGAATTAAAGGAATTTCAATTGCAAAAAATATTATATATCCTGATAAATTTTTAGCAATTGATAATGGTTTTGATGAAACCGATGAAATAGAAGGAATAGAAGTAATAGAACCTGCTTTTGGTTCAAAAGCTATTTGGATTGACCCAAGTGAAAAAAATAAGGCTACAATGAGTGGTTATGTAGTAGTTCATCCTGGTGCAGTAATTAGCACACATTTAAGTGAGTTGGTTAAAGAACACGCAGCCGAACTTTTAACTAGGCAAGAAGTAAATTCTTTATTAGATAGATTAAAGCTTACTCAAAGTGTATTGGTTGAAGAAGTATTGAAAATCACTTCAATAGGTCTTATACAAAAGGTATTAAAAGAATTATTAAAAGAGCAAATTCCAATAAAAGATATGATAAGTATATTAGAAACAATATCTGATTTAGTGCCTTATACTCAAGATATTGATACAATAACAGATCATGTAAGAGCTAGTCTTAATAGAGTAATTACTAATATGTATTTAGATGATAATAACAAACTACAATTTTATGCACTATCAATGCAAGTGAATAGGCGTTTATTGGAAATGCTAGTAACTAATAAGAACGGCACAACAACCCTAGCAATCAATACAGAGCAAACCCACGCTTTATATACAGCAATTAGCGATAAAGTAAAAGAGCATTATAATATGCATTCAAATACTTTTATATTATTAGTAGAACCTAGTCTTAGAAGAAAGATAAAAGAGATTTGTGAAAGATTTGGATTAAAACAAGTTGTTGTTCTTGCTTATAGCGAGATTGCAAATAACGCTGATTTTGATAATATAGGTAATGTTGATGCAGCAATTTAGAAAGGAAAATAATGAAAATATATCACCTAAGCCACACTGATTTAGATGGATATGGTTGCCAATATGTGGTAGCTAATTATTTTAAGGATTGTGAATTTTATAATTCTAATTATGGCAAAGAAATTGAAGAAAAATTTGAAGAAATTATGATAAAAGTAGAAGCAAATCCTGATGAATTTGCTCTTATTTTAATAACTGATGTAAATCCTATTGAAAGTGTTTGCGAAGAATTTACTTCTAGGGTTGCAAGGCTAAATCACGCAAAATTATTATTGCTTGACCATCATCAAACAGGCAAAGCTTGTATGGAAAAATATCCTTGGTATTTTTTAGATAGTTCAAGGTGTGCTACTAAGATTACTTATGATTTTTTTAGTAAAATTTTTGGAGAAAATAAAGAGCTAAGCCTAATGGTAGATATTATAAATAGCATTGATATTTGGCTAAGTGATAGCAAATATTTTGAATTAGGCAAAATCTTAATGCAAATAATTGCTAGTAGTAAGGAGATAAATAGAACTATGTTTGCTAAGCAAAATCACGCTTATATGTTCTTTTTATTAAACAAAGCTAGAGAATATTTTCATCTTGAAAATCCAAATATTGCTTTAGAAGATGCAACCCATAGTATTAAAAAAGAGTTTTTTAAAAATGACAAAAACGATACTTTGTGTAATTTAATAAGCGATTATTTAGTAAGGATTTTAAGCGAAAATAAGCAAGATTATACGATTTATTATAAAGATAAAAAAGGCTTATTAGTCTATGATATAGGAAATGTTAGCGTTATAGGGAATGATTTTTTAGTAAAAAATCCTGAATATGATTTCTTTTTAGAAATTAATCCTGGCAAGAAAATCTCTCTTAGGGCTAATAATAAAATTGATGTTAGCTTATTTGCAAAAACGGCTTTTAATGGTGGCGGTCACGCAAATGCTAGTGGCGGGATATTTACAAGTTATAAAGATAGTAGTGTATATTCTAAGATTTACGAACAAACTAAAACTTATTTGGAGAAATTTAATGAAAAATGAAGAAATTGAAGATTTAATGTATGAGATTGCTTTAATGCACAAAGCTGCTTTGTATTATGCAGGAGTTAAGAAAAACTGCCTAGAAAAGGCTGCATTTACTTATCTTGAGCTAATTGATGAAGCTAAGAGTGAAGATGATTTTGAGCTTATTTTAGAAACTATGGCTTTATTAAAAGACAAACACCCTGAGTTTTTTAACTAAAATATAAATATAATTAGTCTAATTTAAATTCTTAGAATTTAAATTAGAAAGATATTTTATAAGCGTTCTAATTATTTAAATTAATCAAAACCTTACCGATTTTATTGTTATTTTTTACACTTTTTAAAGCTTGGTTTATATCATTTAGGCTAAAAATCTCACCGACTGATGGGCGGTATTTTATATTATCTAGCATATAAGATATTTGATTAAGCTCTTCGCCGTTTTTATTAACAAACATAAAATGATACTCACAGCCTACTTTTTTAGCGGCATTGTTTAGCTTAAATCCTGCAAAATAAAATAAAATCTGCTTTAGTTTTGAAAGCTTCAAGCTTTTAGTAAATTTCATATCAGGCATACCCTTTAAAGATACTAACTTTCCACCTTTATTTAGGATTTTAAACTGCTTAAAAGTTTCATTTCCACCAATGCAATCTATTACAAAATCTACTTTAATTTTTGTATAATCATCGCTTTTTGAAAAATACTCGCAAACGCCTAATTCTAAGGCTTTTTGCTTAAAATTAGCATTTCCGCTAGCATATATTTTAAACTCTTTTGCAAGTGGCAAAGCAAGATTTCCAAAACTCCCACTAGCTCCAGAAATAAATATTGAGTTTTCATTTTTAGCATTCATTAATTTAATAGCTTGTAAAAATGTTAAAGAGGCTAATGGCACGCAAGCTGCTTCATCATCTTTTAAATATTTAGGCACTTTTGCTATATACTTATGATTTATCGCTACATATTCAGCAAATGCTTTTTCACACATTGCATAAACTCTATCCCCAACTTTAAATTCTTTTACATTTTTACCTATGCTAGTTATAACTCCTACTAATTCATTGCCTAAAATTAGTGGTAATTTATAAGGAGTTATTATATTTAGTGCACCATCTTTTATAAGATTATCTAGTGGATTTACGGCTGCATAAGTTACTTTAATTAAAACTTCATCATCTGTTATTTTTGGAATATCAATTTCTTTTATTTCTAAATCACTTTTAAAATTATTTAAAACTGCTGCTTTCATAATTTTCCTTTAAATTTAATTATTTTTTTTATGCAATTATATATACATAGCCATTAAAATCTCGCATTACAAATTCTTTTATTTCATAGCTGCCTTTAGATTTGCTAGAAACGAAAACTCTTATTTAATCCTATTTATATCTTGTAGCATTATCTAGACATTTTTAATTGACAAAAGTTTTTTAATCTCTTATTTTTGTTCTATGCAAAACCCAAGCTTTTCATAAAACAAAATTGATTTATTTATGCTCGTTACAAATAAAAATGTTTTTGTGTTTTTAACACACTTTTTATAAAGCTAATTTTATTTTTAACTAAGCAAAAATATTCTTACTTAGTTAAATTTATATATAGCAATTACATTAAATCACTATTTTTATATAGATTTTTTAGTTAAAAATAATTAAATATATTTATTTAAGTTGCATAGCATTCTCACAACCTATATTGTTGCCTAAATCACAAGCTTTATTGAAAAAATGTTTAGCTATTTGAGTATCTTGCTTTATACCTTGTCCTTTAAAATACATAAACCCTAAATTGATACAACCTATTGCATTATTTTTCTCACAAGCTTTATGATAGAATATTACAGCCTTAACAAAATCTTGTTTTTCACCTTCACCTTTTTGGTATAAAGTTCCTAAATTACTACAAGCACTCGCATAGTTTTTATCGCAAGCTTTTGTATAAAATTGAATTGCTTTTGTATAATCTTGCTTTACACCCACTCCAATATTATATAAAAATCCCAAATTATAACAGCTAACAGCATACTCATCACTACAAGTTTTAGTATAAAGCTTTACTGCTTTTGCATAGTCTTGTTTTGTGCCATTTCCGCTAACATATAAACCAGCTAAATTATTACAACTATAAATAAACCCACCTTCGCAAGATTTTTTATAAAGATTAAATGCTTTAGTGTAATCTTGCTCTACTCCTTGTGCGTTTTCATATAAAACTCCTAAATGATAGCAAGCTTCAAAATCTTCATCATTACAAGCTTTTGTAGCTAGTTGTGCAGCCTTTTGATAACCATAATTATCTTTATAATTAGAACCTAAGAGAACGCAAGCAATGTAATCATCTTGATCGCATTTGATTTTTTCTAGCATATTTGTTTTAGAACAACCGATAATGCAAATGCTTAAAAGTATAAAACACAATAACTTTTTCAATTTATCTCCTTTTTCGGAAGTAAATTATACTAATTTGTCATTTTAAATTATTATTTTAAGCATTTATTATTTTGTTTAGAATTTGATTTTCGTATTCTTTTAGGTATTTTTGCGTATTGCTTTTTTTATAAAAATCATAACAAGCAAAGGTTTTAAGCACACTTGTTTTAGCTGATTGGTTTGCTTTATGAGAGCTTACACTTAGCTAATCAGTTTAAACCATGTAAGAAAAATCTATTTTAGTTTTGAAAGCTTTAAGTCTTATCTAACTTTAAAAAATACTAGCAAACGCCTAATTCTAAAGCTTTTTTAAAATTTTTATACAACTTATTTTATGTTACTTAACTAGCATTTTATACTTAATAAGGACTTATTAAAAATCTATGTTTTAAATTCTTTTACTTTTATCTAAGTTAGTTATAAAATTAAAAGATTATTTAGTGGATAAAGTCTTATAGTTTATTTTATAAATTCTTTATCCACTAGAATTTAAATATTAATTTTTTAGCTAATTTTTGATAATTCCTTTATTTTCTCTATAGCTTCATTATTTAAACCAAATCTTCTTGAATACTTATTCACACAAGAATCATCTAAAAATTCTAAAACTATTTCTTTTGCACTTACATTTTGACTTAAATTTTCTTTAATCAATCTTGTGATTTCTTGCAAAATCTCTGCACTGATATTTAATAAATCAATTTGTATGAATTCTCCTTCAAAAGCTTTTGGACTTTGTGTAAATTCTTCTTTATTTTCTTTAGAATACTGCCTTCTTGGTTTTGCTATTCGTTTTTCAAATACCACATAACCTAATGAGTTTTTATTCTCACTTGGCTCTTTTATAAGCTCGTTAGTAATTAAGAAAAAATCATCAATAAATACCCCAACTCCATTCTCATCAGCTCTTAAACTAACTTCAAATCCATATAAATTCTCTTCTTTTTCTTTACTAAAAAACTCATTTTCTAGCTTTTTATACACTTCATCATTAAAGCATAAAATATCAAATTCTCCACCTTCATCAACCACTTTAAGCTTAGCAAAGGCTTTATTTTTTTTGCTTACTTTAAATTCTGCTTCAGTTACTATTCCTAAGCAAAAAGCATTGTAATCTCCATAATCAGCCTTGTTAAAATCGCTACTTTTTAAGTATTCAATATTTTGAGTTAGATGAGAAAATCTTTTAATATCGCCCTTAATTTTCTTACCACCCTTTTTACTAAACACTTCATATCCAAGAGCGTTTTTATCATCAGTATTTACACCTATTTCACTAGCATTTACTTCTATTAAATTATTTAAAAATAAAGTATTTTTTGCATTATCTCTTTTAAGATTTAAAATAAATGCGTAAAGAGATTTTTTGGTTTTTACATCTTGAGCTGCTAGGTTCATTGCTTTATATTTTGATGCTAAAACATCTATTAAATCAGGGTTAAAACATAAAATATTAAAATTTGAATAATAATCAAGCGCTTTAATATTTGCATAGCTTTTACCGCTTTTGCTTTGTTTAAAATCAACTTCTTCAATAATTCCTAAGCAAAATGCTTGATATTCCCCATCATCTAAATTCTCAAAATCACTACTTTTATAATGCTCAATTGATTTAATTTCTTTTTTAAACTCATCTAGCGGGTGTGAGCCAAGATATATTCCTAAATATTCTTTATCAAACTCGGCCAATTCTGCTACACTAAATTCTTCTTGGTTTGTAATATCAATACTACTATGATATTCTGTTTCAAATTGAGAGAATAAACTCTCTTGCAATCTTTTATCATGCTCTTTTTTTGCTTTAAACTCATTAATAATATAATCAATTGCATTTAAAGCACTTTTTCTATTAATCCCAATACATTCAAAACAACCCGTCTTAGCTAAAGCTTCTAAGCCTTTTTTATTCATATAAGCAGCATCAGCCCTTGCAATAAAGTCTTTCATATCGCTAAATGGCTTATTTCCCCTAGCTTTTGCAAGTCCTTCAGCACTAGGAATTCCAAAGCTCTTAATTGAGCCAAGCCCATAGACAATAGCAGCTTTTCCATCTTTCATAGTAACGTTAAATTCCCTTGTGCCATCGTTTATATTAGGTGGTAAAAGTTCTATTCCTAATCTATCTAGCTCATCTTTATATTTTTCAATTTTTTCAACTTTTCCCTCTTCGCTAGTTAGTAATGCTGCCATAAATTCTGTTTCATAATATTTTTTAAGATAAGCAGTCTGAAAGGCTACTAGAGCATAGGCTGCTGAGTGAGATTTGTTAAAGCCGTATTCAGCAAATTTTAAAATAAGCTCCCATAAATCATCAGCCTTTTTCTCATCAAAGCCTTGTTTTATAGCACCTTCTAGATATTCTCCTTTTAATTTTACCATTTCTTCAAGCTTTTTCTTACCCATAGCACGACGAACCAAATCAGCTCCACCTAAGCTAAATCCACCAATGGTTTGAACTACTTGCATAACTTGCTCTTGATATACAATAACTCCATAAGTTGGCTCTAAAATAGGCTTTAATTCAGGGAAAGCATATACAGCTGGTTTTCTTCCGTGCTTAATATCTATAAAATCATCAACCATTCCACTATCAAGTGGCCCTGGGCGATAAAGTGCTAAAACAGCGATTAAGTCTTCAAAGCAAGTTGGCTTAAGCCTAGCATTTAAATCCTGCATTCCCGAGCTTTCTATTTGAAAAATCCCAAGAGTATTTCCTGTTTGAATTAAATCATAAACGCCTTTATCATTTACATCAATTTTGTTCCAGTCTATATCTATATTATGGCGTTTTTTAATGAGTTTTATAGCATTATCAATAACGGTTAAAGTTTTAAGTCCTAAGAAGTCAAACTTAATCAAATCAACATCTTCAAGATAATCTTTCATATATTGAGTTACTAATGCGTCTGATTTTGGTTGTTTAAACAATGGGGTTTTTTTCCATAATTCTTCGTTTGAAATTACCACTCCAGCAGCGTGCATTCCTGCGTTTCTATTAAGTCCTTCAAGTGCTAATGAATACTCCCAAACCCTAGTTCCGATTTTGCTTTTGCCCCTTACATCATCAGGGTGGCAAACTATATTTTTATACTCTGCACGATTGTCTAAATCTTCAATGAAAGCCTTAATATCAGGGTTTTTTTCGTAAGCATCTTTTAGAGTGATTTTTAGCTCATCAGGGACTAATTTTGCTAAAGTATCAGCATCTTTTATGCGTAAATCACAAACCCTTGCAACATCACGAATAACACCTTTTGCAAGTAATTTACCAAAGGTAATTACTTGAGCTACGTTATAGCGACCATATTTTTTTACAACATAATCAATTACTTCTTCACGCCTATTTTGACAAAAATCCACATCAATATCAGGCATAGATACACGCTCAGGATTTAAAAAACGCTCAAAAAGTAGATTATAAGGAAGTGGGTCAAGGTCGGTTATTTCTAAACAAAACGATACCAATGAACCTGCAGCAGAGCCCCTACCAGGTCCAACAGGAATACCCATATCCTTAGCAGCTTTTATAAAATCATGAACGATTAGCATATAACCACTAAAACGCATATTTTTAATAATGTTGATTTCAGTTCTTAAACGCTCTTTATAGGTTTCGTGTTTGCTCTCATCAATATATACTAAACGCTTATTAAGCCCGTCCCAACAAAGCCTTTCAAATAATACATCATCATTGCTAAAGCTAAACATATCTTGACTAGGCAATTCTAAGCCGATTTTTTCAGCGTATTCAAGAGCGAATTTAAAATTTGGTGGAGTAGGGTTTCCTAAGTTTAGCTCTAAATTGCATTTATCAACTATTTCTTGAGTATTTTGCACAACTTCAGGCACATCAAGGAATAATTCGTGCATTTCTTCAGCGCTTTTTACATAGATTTCACTCATTGTATGTCTTAAGCCATTGTCTTTTTTGGCTTCATCACTTTCAGGATCAACCCCTACAATATCTCCTGTGCTAATTGCCATAAAGATATTTTGAGCTTGAGCCCTATCTTTATAAGTATAATGCGAATCGTTTGTAGCTATTACTTTTATGCCTAATTCTCTTCCTAATTTAAGTATATTTGTATCTATATTTAATTGAGAATTTATACCCATTCTCATAATTTCAAGATAAAAATCATCTTTAAAAACTTCTTTATACCAAAGTGCGGCTGCTTTTGCACCTTCATAGCCTTTAGCACCCATATCAGCATTTGTTTTTCCATTGCGACGAACTTCTTTATCATTTAAATGCCAATTAATCTCACCTGCAAGACAAGCAGAGCTACAAATTATACCTTCGCTATATTCTTTTAATAATTTTTTATTAATTCTAGGGCGATAATAAAAACCATCTATATGAGCTCTTGAAGTAAGATACATAAGGTTTTCATAGCCTTTTTGATTTTTAGCAAATAAACATATATGCCAACGGCGATTGGTTGCAGTGCTGCTTAAATCATCATCATCGTGCAAGTAGCCTTCAAATCCAATAATAGGCTTAATTCCGTGCTTTTTCATACTTTTATAAAAATGAATTGCTCCAAACATAACCCCGTGATCAGTTATTGCACAAGATTTAAAATTTAACTCTTTTAATCTTTTTGCTAATTCATCAATTTTATTTGCGCCATCTAAAAGCGAATATTCTGTATGTAAATGTAAATGTGTAAAATCCATAATTTATCCTTTAGGGCTATTTTAGTCGTTTTATCTAAAGACTTTTTAAACACAAAATCTATTTTAAATTCTTAATATTTTTATAGAATTTAAAATAATTTTGTATTTAGCTTAAAAGGAATTATTTAAAATATCTAGCATTTTTTTATGATAGGCATTAATTTCTTCTAAATCCCAGCTATTTTTAGAATAGACTTCTAATAATTTTAGACTAATTATTATTTTTTCATTTATGAAATTTTGAAAAATATTTTTCTTTTTATTAAAATCTTTATCGCTAAATTGTGAGTTTTCACTATCACTTATTAGGGCTAAATTGCCTAAGTCATCAATTTTGCTTTTGCTTTGTGGGTAAATATGCTCAACTGAATTAATATCTCTAAAGCGATAATTTGCAATGTAATTTTTATAGTTATTTTTAAAATCAACATCTTGCATTAGATAGTATTCATAGCGTTGTAACCAATAAACAATATTTGGATGATTATAATTTAAATCATCAAGATTGTCGTTTTTTGCTAGATTATCATCTAGGTTTTTTAGTTCTTTAAATAAATCTTCATCACTTTTACAAGTTAGTAAAGTTTCTAAATATTCACTAGGATTTCTAGCTACTCTTAAATAATTTAAAAACAATTCAAGCTTAGCATCCTTTAAATCTCCTAAAAGCTTATAATCTTCGTGAGTTTTTCTAACACTTCTTCTATCAAAAATAATTCTATATTCTTTTAAAGCATTTATTATTTTTATGGCGTTTTCTTTTGTTTGCTCTATTTTATTCCAAGTATTTTCTAAGAATTTTGTTTTATCAATTTTAATTTCATCTCCAAATAAAATCCTAAAAATATGCAAAACAAAAGTAGGGTAATCAATAAGGCTTTCGTATATTTTTATATTATTTTCATGATTTTTGGTATTTAAAATATCATCTATACTAAGAGCTTTGTATTCTGTATTAAAATCAGCTATTTTATCCATTTGCATACATTCATTTAAAATATTTGAATAATAAAAATATTTATCATCATCTTTTAAGAGATTTAGTAAATATGATTTTAAAATATCACTTGGATTTAATTGAATTAAATTGCTATTCATAGTTAAAAAATATTCGCCTAAATTATCATCTAAAATTACTAAATTAATTTTTATATTTTCAAAAAGGTTTTCGTTTAATTTTGACATATCGTTGTATTTAAAATACTCTTCAAAAGTATTAAAGGCATTGTCTATATTCTCGCCTAAATTATTAAAATCATAATCCCAAATAGCATCTGTTATATCTTCTCTTAAAGGCATTTTAAATCTACATTCATTTTCTAAATACGCAAAATTAAAAGCATTTGCAAATTCTCCTTCAGCTTTTTGCATTTTGTTATTTTCATAGCACATATAAGCACATAAGAAAAATATAGTGCTAAGCCTTTGTTGCCCGTCAATTATTATTAATTCATTATTTCTTAAGCTAGTTGTAATTGTGCCTATGAAATATTCTTCGTTTGCGTTTAAAATATCATCTAAAAGTGTTCTTATTTGCTCTTTATCCCATTCATATAACCTTTGATAAATCGGTATTACAATGCTTTGATTTATTTCGCTTATTTTAATGATTTTGCTATTCATAAGAAGCTCCTAAAATACCATAATTTTTAAATTCTTGCTCTAAAAATTCAAGTTGTTTAATACATTGTTTGTAAGGATAATGAGCTATTAAATCATTTAATCTATAAATTAATTCTTCTTCTATATTTGAGCTTAAAATGATTTGGATTATATATTTGCAATCTTGGATTAAAGATTGATAAGAATATTTTGTATCGTTGTTAATTGCTCTATAATAAGTAATTCTAACTACCATTCTAGCTATTTTATTAAAATCACCATCAGGGAATTTATCAAGATATACAATCAAAACAAAAATAGTATAGTGATATAAATTATTATTTACATATAGTTTTTGAAATTTACTTATAAAATCACTTTTTGCTATTAATTTTGTATTTTCATAGTGCTTTTTTACCCAAGCAAAAAAGCTAACCCCATTAGTAAAACTTGCATTTATATTATTTATATTTAATCCAGCACTAAAAGGAGTGATTTTACAATATTCATCTATGATATTAATATCTTGATAGTTTTTATTATATTCACGCATATACCCCCTAATCATAGCTATATTTTTTAAAAAATATTGAAAATAATTATTATAAATTACTCCATTATATGTAGGGTGTTCGTGCTTTTTCCCATCTTCAATAAAATCATTATATTTTTTAACATAGTAATTAATTAAATCATTATTGGTATTTAATACCCAATATGCTTTGATTAAATCATAATTTTCTAGCTTTTTGCCCTTAGTATTGATATTATCAAAAAACACAAAAGCTCTTTTTATATCATTAGTGCTAATACAAATAAAATTAGTATTTTGTAATTTATCATAAAAGTTATTATTTTGTTTTAAGTATTTTTGAATGTATTCGTAATTTTGCTTGATTTTTATGTGTGATATTTGATGATAATATTTAGCATTTTCTAAAAACTTATTATTTTTATCTAAAGCCTTTAAAATAAGTTTTATAGTGGTTAGTCTTTGTTGCCCGTCTATTATTTCATAGGTATCATTATTTTTATATAACACGATTGAACCAAGTAATTTTTCATCTTTATTTATACTTTCAATTAATTTTTTAACCTGCTTTAATTCCCATACATAAGGGCGTTGATAATCAGGTATGCTAAGATTTAGTTTGGTTAATTTATCAAAAGTTAATATGCTTGAGCTTATATTATCCATAAAAATCCTTTAGATTATAAAATTACAATTTCATTAACTCATTTTTAGCTTTTTCTAAATCATCAAGATTTAATAATAAATCAAATTCCTTAGGTTTTTTATAGACCTTATCATAATAATTGATTAAAAGTATTTTTGCTACACTTTTTAAATCCTTATTATTATAAGCAGTGCTTAGCTCATAAACTAAGGCATTTCCTAAATAAGGCTTTAATCTCTCAAGACAAAAATAAAAAAACTCCGAGCTAATGTTTTGATAATCATTCACACAATTTTGCACTCTAATATCCAAACTAGCTTCGCAAAACACCTTAATACCGCTATTCATTTGCTCGTAAAAATTATTAAATAAAGTTATAGTTCCTATGTTTTTGCTCTCTGCTTCTATGAATACTTTTGCATCTTTTAATGCTTTTAATTCATTTATTAGATTTATATCAAATTGTTGTTGGCTAGGTTGTAAAAACCCACGAGAGCCAAAAGTTGAGCCGAAATGATGGGCTAATTTTTCTAAATCTATTTTATTATCAAGTAATTTTAAAAGCCTTGTTTTACCACAAGCTGTATTTCCTGCTAGGCTTACAAAATTAGGATTTTGATAGCTATTAAGATACGAAATCATCTCGTTTCTAAGTTCTTTAAAACCACCTTCACATTTATAGACTTTAAATCCAATCTCACTTAAAATATGACCTATCGCACCACTTCGCTGACCACCCCTAGCACAATAAATATATATTTCATCTTTATGTGGGTTTGCTATATTTTGTATTTTTTTAAGATGAATGCTTGTGTTTTTGCAAATAAAACTAGCTCCTAATAATTTTGCGTTAAATTTATTAGTAGCATATTTTGTCCCTACTAATTTATGCTCTTCATTATTTAAGGCAAAAAAGTTTAAGGATTTTTTTAAATGTGCTTTTTTGTATTCATTTGGACTTCTTGCGTCTATTAAAATATTTTTATTAGTATTTAAAAATTCTTTAGCACTAATTAGCTGCATTGTAGTTTTTAAAGCTCTCTTTTATCTTTAAATATAATTCATCTAGGCTAGTCCCTATAACTCTAGTATCACAAATAGTGGTTATAAAATTAGTATCCTTATGCCATCTTGGTAAGACATGCAAATGCAAG
Source organism: Campylobacter sp. RM12637 (assembly GCF_020137645.1). Classification (NCBI taxonomy): domain Bacteria; kingdom Pseudomonadati; phylum Campylobacterota; class Epsilonproteobacteria; order Campylobacterales; family Campylobacteraceae; genus Campylobacter; species Campylobacter sp. RM12637. The sequence continues at coordinate 48,426 of NZ_JACGAV010000004.1, read as the reverse complement.
TGTTTTGCTATACCAGCACCTGCTGCATCGCTTAAATTAAGTCCGATATTTACTCCTTGTGCATGCAAGGTTGTTCTCATAATATTTTCAGCAAATCTAGCTATTTTTGCCATTCTAAGCCAAGTTATCTCATCTAAATCGTTTAAAAACTCAACATGCTTTCTAGGAGTTATTAGAATATGTCCTGGAGAATAAGGGTATTTATTCATTAAAACCCTACATAACTCATCTTCATAAACTAGCACTTCACTATCTTCGCAAAAAGGACATAAACTTCTATCTTCTTTAAAATATTTATCACGCCAAGGTGCTTTTAGGTGTTGCATTAAGAATTCCTTTATATTTAGTATTTGGAACATTTTTTAATAATTTATCGTTAGCAATAAAAATATCAAATTGTTTTATGGTAGCTTTAAATAAATCTATATTGTTTTTAGCTAAAAACCCTAAGCTAAAACCACAATTTTTTGCAAGATTTAATAAATCATTATTAGCAATTTTATCCAAAACAATCCCATCAGCTCCGTAAATACTAGCTTTGATTAATTCATCTTCGCTTAAGTTTTTTGAATAATAAAATAAATGCTTTTTAACATAACGCCTAGCATAACCTAGCTCATCAAAATCACTGGTAATAAAAGCATCATTTAAATCATTTAAGTCATAGCTAAATTTAATTATTTCATTTTTAAATTCACTTAAATCTCTTGGATAAAACAGATTAAATCCAAGACTTTTTATTAGAATTTCTTTGCTTAATTCTTGCATTTATTTATCCTTTGATTATGCAGTTTTATTTCATCTTCATTTAAAACATCTTCGTTTTGTAATACTTTTTGCATAGTTTCTTGTGCGTTTTTGCAATCATTTATTAAATAATATCCCCAAGCTAAAGTATCAAGAAAATAAGCATTATCAGGTTCTTGTTCTAAAGCTTTTTGTATTAGTTTTATACCTTTTGCAATATCAATTTTTTCATCAATTATTGTATAAGCATATATATTTAGCATATTAGGAGCAACGCCACCTTTAGCTACTAATTCATCTAATTTGAAATAATCAAATTCTTTAGGATTATCTAGCATTTCGTATATATATGATTCTATTAAATAACTATTATTATTTTCTTTAATTGCTTTTTGATATAAAAATTCACTAAGTTTTTTATATTCTTTTAAATTAAAATATACTTTATAAGCTAATTCATCATCTAAATTAGCTATTTCATAAAGCTCTTTTTTCTTGTTAAATTCCAATAATTTCTTAGTTATTGTGTATAAAATATCTTTATTATTTGTAAATTCATAAAGCTTCATTCCTAAGCTAAAAATCTCATCAATATCTGAAGAATTATTAAGTTCATAAAGCGCTTCTAATCTATACAGCAAAAACAATGAATAATCAGGATTTATAGGCACTAATTTAGTATATTCTTTGATATTTTTATAATCTTTTTCTTTAAATAATTTTAATATTTGTTCTGAATAGCCTTTAGGGTCTAATCTAATCGTTTTCTCCCACATATTAAGAGCTTTTAAAGCATTTAAACGCATTAATAAAAAAGGAGCTAATTCTGTATCTACTTTATTATTTTCTTCTGCGGTTTTATTAAATTCTTCTGTTAGTTTTACTACATCTTTATATTTTTCGTTAGCCATAAGCATTTCAATATATAAATATAATGAGTATAAATTGCTATATTTTTTATAATAATCTTTAGATATTTGTAAGGCTTCTTTTTTTAATCCTTGATTAAACAGCTCCTTACTCATAGCATTAGCTAGTGTAAAATCTTCGTTTTTTGATATGAATTTATAATACTCTTTTTTTGCTTGTTTATAATTTTTTTGTTCTACTAATTTAACAATATCTAGTTTTTTGATTAAATTATTATCTTTATCAATATCTCTTAAAGTATTTACTGCTTTATCCATATTTAAATTAGCAATAAAACCTTGTTTTATTCCATTTTCTAAATAAGCTTTTAATTTTGTTTCATCATATAATTTTAAATATGATTCGCTAGATAATTTAGCATTATTATTTTCGTTTAACATTGCGTTTAAACGCAAATCATCAATACTATCAGCAAAAGTAATACTAGCTAATAAGATTAGTATTAATTTACCCCAATACATTCTTTTTTAAGCTCCTTTAGGTTATTTTTAAAATATTCCCAAAACGGAAATGTTCTACATTGCATAGGTCTTGCTTCATATACTCCACAATTTTTATTAATTTCATCAAAAAATATACAAGCAAAGCCATTATTGTATGGCTTTTCAATTAGGCTAAACCTAACGCCTACTTTAATGCAATATTTATTAACAAAATCATTAAAAGTTGTATTTTTTATCTTAGCTAGTTGGATAATTTCATCGCTAGTTAAAAATATATAACCACTCTCACCCGTGCAACACTTACCGCCACACTCACTACATTTACTCTCATCAAATGAATATGAGTAATCTTTATTGTAAATCATAACTTTGAACCTTGATATTTTGATAAATTGAATTAAATTCTTTTGTTGTGCCATTACTATCGTTACATATTAAAGGTGGCAAAATCAGCACATCACTTTTGCTTAATTTTCTTGCTTTAATTAATACTAAATTTGATGGTTTTTCGGCTTTTGTGTGAATAAATCTTATTATTTCGCATTTTAAATTCGTATTTTTTAAGGTTTCAAATATTAAATCAATTTTTTTAGCATCATAACAAAAATATAAAAAACCTTTTGGTTTTAATAATTTATCAGCACTTTTTAACAATATTTCAAGTGGCAAAAAATCAATATGTCTTGAAATATTTAAATGCTTATTTTGTGCTTGCATTTTAGAATAAAATGGTGGATTAGAGATTATAAAATCATAATAATTATAAACTTTATAATCTTTAATATCACCTAAAATTACTTTATAATCAAGATTATTTTTTTCATAATTTTTTTTGCATAGTTTTACATTTTCTTCTTGAATATCAATTGCATCTATTTTTATATTTTTATTTTCGCTTAATAATAGGCTTAAAATTCCACTTCCAGCACCAATATCAAGTCCTATTCCTTTAAGCTTATCTTTATTTATAAAATCATATAAAATTATGCTATCACTATTGTAGCGATAGCCGTTTTTATATTGATAAATTATCATTTATAAACTCTTAAAATAAAGCCTTTTTTATTATCTTTTGAGTATTCAGGCTCTAAACTTGAGCTAATTAGTGCATTAGGAATTTTTGATTTTATATAACTTGCAGCACTTTTTGTTCTATCTTTTGATAATCCAAAATTAGCTAAGCGAGTTAATCTTTGCACTTCTTTGCTAGCCATATGAACTCCATCAATAGCACTTAAACTCTTAAAGCCACTATCATCAATTATAGGAGTTATCTCATATAAATAATTTTGATTATATTTTGCTAAGAATTTATCAAGTTCAAGCGAGCAAGTTTTACTAAGTCCAATTACTCCTGATTTTATATCATCACAAACAAAAGTATCTTGTAGTTTTAAACTATTTGTATTTAACGAACTTCCTTTTTGAGCTAATTCAAGTTTTTTTTCTAATTCTTGAATTTTTTCTTTTTTTGCTATTAGTTCGCTATTTTCTTGATTATAGTTATTTAAAGTTTTGATATTTATTTCATTTAGTTGTTTTAATAGCTTATCTTTTTCTTCTTCTAAGGCTAAAACTCTTTCAGAATTTGTATCCTTACTAATAGTTAATTTTAGTTGTTCAATTTCATCTAAAAGTGTTTTGTTTTCTTGTTTTGCTTTATTATTATCTAGTTCTTTAGCCGCATATTCTTCTTTTAAAGCTATATATTTTACATTTAGCTCATCATAAGCTTTTGAACTTTCGTAAAGTTTATTATTTAAGTCCTTAACATCGTTTTGTTTATTACTTAAGCTATCGTTTTTATAGTTTAAAAACTCATTATTAATTTTATTTAATTGCGTGGTTAATTCTATTTTTTCTTTTTGTAAATTATCTAATTTTGTTTTTAAATCCATATTATTTGCACTACTTGCTTTTAATTGCTCATCAATTTTTTGAAGCTTTGCTATTGTTTCACTTAAATCTTTTTCTTTTTTCTTTGAGTCTAATTCTAGTTCTTTATTTTTTAGTTGCATATCTTTTAATGCTATTTCATTTTTTGTATTTTTATCTTGTAATTTAGCATTAGATTCATTAACTTTATTTAGCTCTTTTGTAAGATTATCAAGTGAATTTTGGCTTTTATCACTTAAATCCTTAATCACTTTAGTTTGTTCGTTTTTAGATTTTTCAAGTTCTAGTTTTGCTTGAAAAACTTCATTTTTTAATTCATCTCTTTGTTTTTCAATATTTTTTAAATTATCTAATTTTTGTTCCAAATCATTTTTAACTTGATTTAGTTTTAATATTGAAGTTTTGGCATCATCTAATTTTGCTTGGAGATTTTTATTATCCAAATTAAGCTTTACAAAATCAGAATTATTATTGCTTTTTAATTCATCATTTAGCTTGCTTGCTGCTTTTATTTCTTTACTTAATTCAAGATTTTTTAAGTTAAGTTCATTATTTACTTTACTTAATTCAGCATTTACACTTTCTAAATTCCCTAGATTTTTTACTCTTTGTTTTAAAATATCATTTTCTTTAACCACATCTGTGTAATTTTTTTGATTTGCTATGATTTTTGCATTTGCTTTATCTAATTCATCTTGCAATTTTCTTGCTAAATTATCGTGTTCAAATTCGTCCATTTGTTTTTGATTACTAAGAGTTCCTAGTAAAGAATTTAGATTTTTAACAGCGTTTTCTTTATCATTTAAGCTTAATTTTAAACTATCGTTTTCGCTTTTATAATTTGCTAAATCTTCATTTAGCTTATCTATCATTTGCTGATATGAGTTTTTGCTATTTTCATTTACTAATAAACTTTCGTTATTTAAACGATGAACTAATTCATTATTCTTAGTTTCTAATTGTTCGTTTTGTATTTTTAATTTTTCAATTTCTTGATATAGATTTTCTATTTCATTGGCTTTGGTATTGCTATTTTTTAAGCTTTCTATTTGCTTTGTAAGCTTTACAATTCTATCATTTAATATCTTATAGTTTTGTTCTTCAAGTTTTGGCAATTGCACTTGTTTTGTTTGTTGTTTTTGCTCTATTTTTACTTGTGGTTTTATTGGTGTTTGGTTTGTTTTTGTGTCTTTAGATGGAATTACAAAATAAATTCCACCTAAAATAACAGCACAAGCACCTAAGCTATATAGTGTTAAATTCTTCTTAGCCAAGCTTAACCCTTAATAATATAATCAGCAATTTTTTTAGCGTGATTTAAAGCAGTTATTATGCTTTCTCCATTTTTACTAGCAATATCTCCTGCTACGAAAATATTTTTAACATTACTTTGCATATTTGTATCAAAAGTAGGAACGCCTTTATCATCAATTTCTATTCCACTATTTGTTAGAAAATCAACTGGAGTAGAGCCACCAATTCCATAAATTATCCTATCAAAAATCTCTTTTTCACCATTAGTATAAGTAACTTCAGGTTTGTTATCTACTTCATTTACTTCGCTAATATCAGTTGCTAATTTTAAAGTAAGTTTTGCTTCATATACATTTTTATGATTTATTTCATTAATTCTACTAAATTCAGCTCTTCTATAGCATAATGTAACATTTGCTTTTTTGCTTAAATCAACAGCGTATTCAACAGCACTATTACCACCACCAACTACTAAGATTTTTTCATTTTCTTTAGCATCGTTTGCGTTAAAATTGATAACTTTACTTAATTTTGAAGGTAGTTTATAACTTGGTTTATTTGGTTTTCCCATTCTACCGATTGAAATTACTGCATTTTTTGTTTTAAATTCGCCTTTACTTGAATATACAACTAAATTTCCATCAACTTGCTTGATTTTCTCAACTTCATTTGAAAACATTACTTCAAAAGAACCATCGCAAAGGCTTGTAAATAATTCTAATGAGCTTTCTTTTGTTCCATCTTCAAAAGGTATATTTCCTAAGTTTGGAATATCAATTTTATTATAAACTTTATCAACTCTTTTTCCATCTTTATAATAAGTTCTAAAAGTTTGACAATTCTCTGCTGCTTTTTCTATTAATAAAACATTTTTTAAACCATTTTTATGTGCTTCATAAGCACTTGCAATTCCCGCTGGACCTGCACCTATTACTACTAAATCATATAGCATTTAAGCTCCTTTATTAATTTTTTTGCTCTATATTAAGCATAAATTTTAAATTACAAGTAAAGATATGGAGAACAAATGAGAATTTTTACAGGACTTCAGCCAAGTGGGGATTTGCATATAGGCAATTATTTTGGAGCAATAGCTCCAATGATGAAAAGACAAAATGATAATGAAATGATAATGTTTATTGCAAATTATCACGCTATGACAAGTATTTTAAAGGATAAAAAAACAGCTAGTAATTTTAAAGATAATATTAACAAAGCAGCAGCTGCATTTTTAGCTTTAGGATTAAATCCAAATAAAAGTATATTTTATTTACAAAGTGATGTTAAAGAAGTCTTAGAACTTTATTGGATACTATCGCAATTTACTCCTATGGGATTACTTGAAAGAGCACATTCATATAAGGATAAAATAGCAAAAGGTCTTAGTGCAAATCACGGCTTATTTTCATATCCTGTTTTAATGGCGGCTGATATTTTATTGTTTGATGCACCATTAGTTCCTGTTGGAAAAGACCAAATTCAACACCTAGAAATTACAAGAGATATTGCAATTAAATTTAATAATGAATTTGGAAATGTATTTACTATCCCTGAAGCATTAGTTGATGAAAATACTCAAACAATAGTAGGCATAGATGGTGCTAAAATGAGTAAAAGTTATGGCAATACTATTGATATTTTCACAAGTTATAAACAACTTAAAAAACAAGTAAATAAAATAGTAAGCGATAGCACTCCTATTGAAGAGCCTAAGGATTGGAAAAATTGTAATATATATAAAATTGCTGAATTATTTTTAGATGAAAATGATTTAGCAAGTCTTCGTGCAAGGTATGAAAAAGGTGGAGAAGGATACGGACATTTTAAATTGTATTTATGTGATGTTATTTGGGAGTATTTTGACAAGGCTAGAAGTGAGTATGAAAGATTATTGCAAGGTAAAGAAATTGCTGATATATTAAACGATGGTGCAAAAAAAGCTAGTATATTAGCGCAAAATAAAATGCAACAAGTTTATAAAGCTTTAAGTTTATAAGGAGAAATTATGATAGATTTAAGAAAAATTGAAGAAAATTATGAAGTTTTTAATCAAAAATTAAAAGCAAAAAAAGTAGATGATGGAGTTTTAAAAAGTTTATTAGATAGCTACAATGATACAAAAGCGTTAAAAATAGAATTAGAAAACGCTCAAAGTTTTCAAAACAAATTCTCAAAAGAAATGGGACTTAAAGCAAAATCAGGAGAAGATATAAGTGAGCTTAAAAAGTCTTTAGATGAAAATAAGAAAAAAATAGCTGAATTAAACGAAAAAGTAAGCGTAAGTGAAGCTAAATTAAATGAAATTGCAGCTTGTATTCCAAATTTAATAGCTGATTGTGTGCCTATTGGAAATGATGAAGAAGAAAATGTAGAGATTAAAAAGGTATTAACTCCACCAACATTTAATTTCACTCCAAAAGACCATCATGATTTAGGTGTGGCACTTGGTTGGCTTGATTTTGAGCGTGGTGTAAAAGTTGCTAAAAGTCGTTTTGTAGCTTTACGTGGTGAAGGTGCAAGACTTGAAAGAGCATTATATAATTATATGATAGATTTTAACCGCTCAAGAGGATTTGAGTTTGTAAATACTCCTTATATTGTAAATGCTAATACTATGTTTGGCACAGGACAATTGCCTAAATTTAAAGATGATTTATTCAAAATTGATGGCGAAGAATTGTATTTAATCCCTACAAGTGAAGTTAGTGTAACAAATCTATATAATGATGAAATTATAGCTTTAAATGAATTACCTATCAAAATGACTTGCTATTCACCTTGTTTTAGAAAAGAAGCAGGAAGTGCAGGACGTGATACAAAAGGAATTATCCGCCAACACCAATTTGGAAAAGTTGAACTTGTAAGCATTAGCACTCAAGAAGATAGCGATAAAGTATTTGAAGATATGCTTAGTTGTGCAAGTGATTTATTAACAAGCTTAGGTTTAGCTCATAGACATTTAATGCTTTGTAGTGGGGATTTGGGCTTTAGTGCAGGAAAAACCGTTGATTTAGAAGTGTGGCTACCAGCACAAAATAAATATCGTGAAATTAGCTCTGTTAGTAATTGCTATGATTTTCAAGCAAGACGCGCAAAAATAAGATATAAAGATGAAAATGGTAAAAACAAATTAGCTCATACACTAAATGGTTCAAGCCTTGCAGTAGGTAGGACTTTAGTAGCTATTATGGAAAATTATCAAAGAGAAGATGGCACAATAGCAATACCTGAAGTATTACAAAAATATATGTAAGATAAAGTATGGCAGAAGAACAAGTAATTGTTATTGAAGAAGGAAATACTCTTCCAGTAAAACAAAGTAAGTTCAGCAAAAAAAGTATAATTTTAATCGCTGGACTTTCTTTACTTATTATTATTTTATTAGTAGTTTTACTTTTTTTAATTTTTACTCAAGATAAGTCAAAAGAAATTAAAGTTGAGCAAAATGAGCTAATAGAGCCAAAAATAAGCATTCAACAATTTAAAAGCCAAAAATTAGATTTAATGGTGGCAAAAGCCAATGCTTTATATGAGAGTGGAAACAAAAGTGAAGCTTTAAAAATATATGAAAATATAGCTAAATATAATGAGAGTTTTTCGCATTATAATTTAGGAGTTTCAAGAATGAAACAAGCAAACTATAAAGGAGCTTTAGAGAGTTTTCAAAAGGCTTTAGAAAATAATGAAAATAACACGGTGGCTGCTTTAAATGCTGCTGTTTGTGCTTTAAAATTGCAAAAAGATAAAGAATTTAAATATTATATAGATTTAGCATATTCTTATTTAAGTAATGAAAAAAACTCAAGCCTTTATTATTATTACTTAGGTTTAGTGAATTTTTATAAAGGATTTTATCCTGAAGCTTTACAAGCATTAAATAAACAAATCCATCCACTTTATCAAAACGACGCAAGATATTTAAGAGCAAAGATATTAAGCTCATTTAATAAAAGTTCTGATTCTATAAGAGAGATTAATTTACAAGATTCTTATGATAAAAATTTATCTTTAGGATTACTTTATGCAAGAAATGCTGAATATAACAAAGCAAGATTTTATTTAAAAAATGCACTTGAAAAAAGAATAAAACCAAAAGAGACAAAATTAGCTTTAGCTTTAGTTGATATAAAATTAGCAGAATATCAAGAAGCTTCAAGGTTTTTAAGAGAATTAGAGAAAAATGATTTAGAGTGGCTTAAGTCAAGTTATAATGTCAAAACAACCATAGATGATAGGATATTTGATATAAATTACGCTCAACATACTTATGAAAAAACCTTTATAGATTCAAAGCAACAAAAATATGATTTGATATTTTATTTTTCGCCTTTTAAAGTATTTGATGCGACAAGTGCGACTAAGATGATAAATAAGGCAAATGTTAATATTTACTTAGATGATTTAGATAAAAGCTCAAATTATCTTAAGAATAGTCAAACTTTATCAAAGATAAATATACAAATTACAAAAGCTTTAAATTATGCTTTTAGTTATGATATAAAGAGTGCTAGTGAATTATTAGAAGAATTAGTAAAGCTTTATCCGCAGCATAGTATTTTGCAATATGATTTAGGTTTAGCATATGCACTCTTAGGCAAATATGATTTAGCAAAAAAGCACTTTTTAGCTAGTTATCATTTAGACCCTAAGGATTTAAGAGCAGGAATTTATGCTTTATTTTGTTCGGATTTGTTATATGATGATACTACGAAATTAGAGCAAGATTTACAATATAATTTAAATTATGTTGAAGATGAAAAAGATAGAAATTATTATTTAGCATTGCTTTCAATTAAGAAAAAAGATTATGTAAATATGCAAGGTTTTTTGAACCAAACTAATACAAATAATATTAGTAATATTAGTTTAGAAATTCTTGGATTTTATATGCAAAATGATTATGACAAGATGATAGATAAATCAAAAGTTTTAATAGACTTAAGTGATAATGACATAATTGCAAATATTTTATATTTTTCTTTAAAAAACAATAAAAAAGATGTAAAAGCCTATGCTAAAGATGTTCAAATGTATTTTCTAAACAAAAAATTAGATTATCGCTCATTATTTGGTGGTGCTAAAATAGTAGGGTATAACTATGTAAAATTAATGCAGATTTCAGGTCTTTTACAACAAGAAAGAGAAAAATTAAAGCAATATTTAAAAACTAATGAAGACATAGGAGCTTTAAAAGCACTTGCTTATATAGATATTTATGCTAATGAATTTGAAGAGAGTTTTGCAATTTATAATAGTTTGATTGATGATTATCATATTGAAGATTCTGATATTTTATTTTTAGCTAGTGTTGCAGCTATTGGAGCAGGGCATAATAATTCAGCTATAGCCTTACTTGAGCTATCTCGTGTAAAAAATCCAAGCAATCTTGAATCAAGATTGGCTTTAGCTTTACTTTATCACGAAGCAAAAAATTATGAATCAGCTATATCACAATATGAGAAAATGAATGATGAATACAAATCAGAGTTTTTTACATTTCAGATATTTAGATAAGATTTAGTTTTTAGCTAAATCTTATTATTTTCAATTTCTTTTAGGATATTTTTGCAAGCATTATTTAAAATCATATAAACTTCATCAAAATTATTTGTATACCAAGGGTCAGGCACATTTTTATATCCTAAATCACAATAAGAACATATTGGTTTTACTTTGTCTTTAAACTCATAAAAATTATTTAAAACATCTTTATAATTACTCTCATCCATAGTAAGGATTAAATCATATTCTTGGCATAATTTTTTTGTGAGTTTTTTTGATACGAAATTATCGCATTCAATATTTTTATTTTTTAAAAGTTTTTTCGTGCCTATATGCATATCTTCTCCATCGTGATAACCTGCTGTTCCTGAACTTGTTATTTTAAATTCTTTATTTTTGCATAAGTCTTTCATAATAAACTCAGCCATAGGAGAGCGACAAATATTGCCTAAACATACAAACATTATCTTCATTTTATTCCTTTATAAAACTTATTCTATATTTTCTTTAAAGCTAGTTAGCTCACTCATATTGATTTTTGAAAACTCGGTTGGAAGTCTTGGTTCATAAGGTATTCTTTGCAATGCTTTATCTGCAACCGATTCTTTTTTAGCAGGTGCATTTACACTATAAAATGCCCTTTCAATTTGTATTAAATAAGATATTATATTTGCAATATGAGTAAATATTTTTGAGTTTTTATGAGTTTGTAGTTTTTCACAAAACTCATCTACAACTTCATTAATAATTCTTGAAAATAGCTCCTGACATAATTCATCATTATTTTTGCATAAAACACTACCTAGATAAAATAAAAAATTCATACTATCTTCATTATCGCTAAGATTTGTGTTTTTGATTAAATTAGCTCTTTTTAAAATTCCTGTTGCAATTATTCTCATTTTGCCATTATCACGCCCTTCATCATAAAAACTAGCATCAGTAGGCACATTTACATAAGAAAAATCATAAAAAACAGCATTTTGCTCATCTTTATAAGCTGCATAATCAGTATCTAAAATTACTTTAAAATCATCTTTTAAATCATCTAAATTATCATAAAAAAACTTAGCTTGTTCTCTTAAAGTATTAAAATCATCATTATTCATAAAACTAATTGCTCTAGCGCAAAATTCGTAAAAATATGACCTAGTTATATTTAATTCTTCGTTCATTTTAACCTTTCAAAAATTTATTTAATTTTTCTTCAAGTGGTGCAAAAAAACTATTTGTATCATCAAAAACTTGAGCTTGTTTTAGCATCATTATCTTAGCCTTACAATCAGCACAGCAATAAAGCGAATATTTTTTCGTAACATCAGAGCTAAAAGCTGCCCCTAAAATACCAGCTATTTTATCAATTGATTTTTTAGTAGCAAATTCTTTACCACACTCAATACAAGCAAACAATTCATCTTTAGCTAAAGTTTTATGAGTAAAGCTAATCGGATTTAGTTCTAAAATATCTTTTTGTATAAAAATAGTATCTTTTTCAGCACAAGAATTTATACAATATCCACAACTTGTGCATAATGATGCGTTAAATTTAATAGCATTTTCTTTACTATCAGCTAAAATTGCGTTCGTATTACAAGCCCCAGCACAAGAAGCACAAAGGGTGCAAGTGCTTTCATTTATGCTAATTTTTGCATAATTTTTAGCAGTGATTACACCTTTATCTAAATTATTTAACATAGAAGAGATTTTTAAGCCAAAAAGCTCTCTTTTATTTAGTCTAAAATTACTTTCGCTTGATTTAAATTCTTTTATCAATTCATTTGGAATTTCATCTAAATTTGCATTTACATATATGGCTATTTTTCCTGTGATTGCCTTGCAAATATCATTTACTAAGTTGATTTTTTCGGCTAAAAATTCGCTAATATCTCCAACTATAGCAATGCTTTTACCACTTGTGTTTATTAAATGTAAAAGTATTAATTCATCCAATAAATCAAAAGGTATATTAAATGGTAAAAAATGCTTTATATTAAAATCATTATCATAATTTTGAGTTATTATTATTTGCTCGTTTTCATAGATTTTGCTAATTTCTTTTATGCAATCTTTATTAAACTCACAAAACTCAAGTGCATTAGTAGGACATACGCTTACGCATTTTGCACAATTAATACAATCAATTTCGCTTATTATGATTTTTTTATCATCAGTGCTTAAAGCCACGCTAGGACAGGCCTCAACGCACCAACCACAATGCTCACTCCTACGCCCATCTAATTGGCATAAACTTGAATTAAACTCAATCTTTCTTGTAAAGCTAATTTTACCCGTTAAAGAATTTAAATCTTGCAATATATTTTCATGATTTATTAATACTGCGTGATTGTTTAGTTTTGTTTGTGAAATAGCTAAATCACAATCTAATTCGCCTTCTTTAGTAACTACTACAAGTGAGCCAATCCCACCATAAACAAACTCAAATTCACTAACACAAACAGCCTTATAACCATTATCTATTAATTTATTTTTTAAATCTTTATCATCAAATAATATGCAAATTCTTTTATCAATATTCGCATATAAATTAATCTCACTTGAATAATCATAATTAATAGCTCTTGCTTCATATAATTTTTCTAATTTTTCATTATTAAAAGCACTTGAGTTTTTTATATAAAAATCAATTTCAGGAGCATAGATTAAAGCATTTAAAGCCTTATCATTTGCTATTAGAAATTTCTCACTAGTAGGGCTATTTATAACGGCTATATTTTTGCCTAAATCATCTATAAAATCAGCCTTTTTTAAATATGCAAATTCTTTCATTTTTACCTTTCCTTGCTAGTATTTTAAAAAATATTTAAGGATTTTAAAATGCTACCACAAATATCAAAATTAATTAATGCCTTTAATGATAAACCTAGTTTTTTAGTTAGCTTTTTGGCTAAAGAATTAATAAATGAACTAAGAGCTACTAATAAAGAGCAAAGTTACGAGATGATACTCAAAGAGCTTAATGAAAGAATTAATAAAAGGCTATTAAAAGAGCCAAGAGCATTGATAAATGCTACTGGTGTGGTGCTTCATACAAATCTTGGTCGTGCTTTAATGAGCGAGAGTGATTATGATGAATTAAAGGCTTTTCATACTAATAATATTAATTTAGAATTTGATTTAGAAAGCAATGCAAGGGGTAAAAGAGATGAAAATCTCATATTTTATTTAAAAATGCTTTTTGGTTGCGAAGATGCACTTGTGGTAAATAACAACGCTGCTGCTGTGTTTTTAGTATTAAATACTTTAGGCAAAAACGAAGGTGTAATTACAAGTAGAGCCGAGCTAGTAGAAATTGGCGGGGGATTTAGAGTAAGCGATGTGATGCGTGAAAGTGGAGCAAGGCTTATTGAAGTAGGAACTACTAATAAGACTAAGATGAGCGATTATGAAGCCGAATTAGACAATGCAAAAATGATTTTAAAAACTCATAAATCAAACTTTTATATCGGTGGATTTAGTCAAGAAGTAGATGCGATTAGCCTAAATGATTTAGCTTGTAAAAATGAAAAAATATTTTATTATGATTTAGGTAGTGGCTATGTGGATTTAATAAATGATAGTTTAAGGGATGAACCTAGTGTAAAAAGCCTAATATCTAAAGGTATTAGCTTGGTTTCATTTAGTGGGGATAAATTATTTTCTAGCACTCAAGCAGGAATTATTTTAGGTAAAAAAGAACTAATTGAAAAATTACGCAAAAATCAGCTTTTAAGAATGTTTAGGCTAAATAAAACTAGCTTATTAATACTTACAAAAGCTGTTAAAAATTATTTAAATAAAGACTATGCAAATCTACCAAGCTTAGCTTTATTAAATGATACAAAATCTCAAGTCTTAAACAAAGCAAAAACCTTGCAAGAGCTAATAAATTTTGGCGAAATCGTAGAGAGCAAAAGTCTAGTAGGGGGTGGCTCAATGCCTGAAAAATTACTAAGCGGCTATGCTTTAAAAATTAAGGCTAATAAATGCAAGATAAACGAACTTTTAAATAAAGGCGTAGTGGCTAATTATGATAAAGATAGCATAATAATTGATTTAAGGAGCGTTTTACCTAATCAATTAGAATACTTAGCAAATATTATAAAAGAAGTTTTAAAGGATTAAATATGGAATTTACTTTATTAAATCAAGATGAAGTAGCGATTAATCTAAGTGATTTTCGCGGTAAAAAGGTGATAGTGTTTTTTTATCCAAAAGCTTACACTCCAGGTTGCACGAAGCAAAATTGTGAATTAAGTGAGAGTTTTGATAAATTGCTTAATGCAGGATATGTGCTGATCGGAATTAGCCCTGATAAGTGTGAAAAACTAGCAAAATTTAAAGCTGAATATGGCTTAAATCAGATTTTATTAAGCGATGAATTTAAAGAAGTGGCTAAGCTATTTGGTGCTTGGGGGATTAAGAAAAATTATGGTAAAGAATACGAAGGGCTTATTCGCTCGTGCTTTATCCTAGATGAAAACGGCGAAATCATTAAAGAATACAAAAACCACAAAGCAACAGGTTTTGCCGC
Organism: Campylobacter sp. RM12637; assembly: GCF_020137645.1. NCBI lineage: Bacteria > Pseudomonadati > Campylobacterota > Epsilonproteobacteria > Campylobacterales > Campylobacteraceae > Campylobacter > Campylobacter sp. RM12637. Next base: position 33,123 of record NZ_JACGAV010000004.1, on the reverse strand, counting down.
AAGGCTTAATAAGGATTTATTAGGAGAATAATTAGATTTTAGCCTTAATGGCTAAAATCAAAAAAATATAATTTATTTTTCCATAATTGCTATTATTTTCTCTTTTTAAATATATTCTACAATGTGAAATAATATATAAATTCTAATTTTAAATTTTTTTGTTTTTATAAAAACTGCTAAGATAATTAAAAATTTAAAGGACATTTATGAATAAAAATATTTTAGATAGCTTAGATTTATCAGATAAGCAGAGTTTTGCTGATGGGCTAAAGGCGTTAATTGAGCAAACTTATGTAGTAGAGAATGAATACAAGGCTTTAAAGACTTCTTATGATAGTTTAATGCTAATGATAAATGAAATCATTGAGATTTTACCAAGTGCTATTTGGGTTTTGGATGAAAATCAAAATCTAGTAGTGAAAAACAAATTAGCAAGTGATGAATTATTTAGGCAAATTGACCTTAATAAAGAGCATTATGAATTAGAATTTTTAAATAATTTTTATCAAATCAAATCTATAAAATACGCTGATAAGCACCTAATAATGGCTACAAATATTACTAAAGAAAAGCGAGATGAAAGGCTTGTTTCTATGGGTCAAGTAGCGGCTAATTTAGCTCACGAGATTAGAAATCCAATAGGCTCGGTTTCACTTTTAGCAGGGGTGCTTTTTAGTAAAGTTGAGCTTAAAAATAAACATATTGTAATGCAAATGCAAGATGCGATTAAAAGGGTTGAGAGAATAATTGAGAGCACTTTGCTTTTTACTCGTGGGTTTAAGCTAAATAAATATGAGTTCAATTTGCAAGAATTTGAAAACGAATGCCAAAATGTCTTTAATACCTATAATAATAGTGATGAAATAATTCTAAGTGAATGCACTTTTGCTCCATTTACAATTAGTGTTGATAAGTCTTTAATAAGCTTAGTTTTAAGCAATTTAATTTATAACGCAATTGATGCTTGTGAAGAAAATGGCACTATCAAAGTCAAAGGAGAAATTATAAATAATATATATAAAATTAGTGTTTTTGATAGTGGCGAAAAGATAGCAAATCTTACTAATCTTTTTGAAGCATTCAATACAACTAAGCTAAAAGGCAATGGCTTAGGCTTAGCATTATGCAAACAAATCTGCAACGCTCACAATGCAAACATATATTATTGCAACGAGCCTAAGAGCTTTTGCGTGGAATTTAAATTAGATATTTAATAATTCATTTATTATTAAATATCTTAATTATTTCATCTAAATAATCATTTATCCCATCTTCTAAACTATAAATTGGTCTATATGAAAAACTATCATCTAGCTTTGCTTCAGTATGAAATTGATAAGCGTTAGTGTAAGGATTTGGGATATATGTTTTTTGCAATCTTTCTTTTAAAATTCCACGCTTTATTAATAAATCTTGCAAAATATCTACAATACTCTCAAAACTCCTAGCCTTGCCACTACCTACATTATAAACTCCACCATTAGCATTCATTGCAGCGATATTTGCATTTGTAACATCTTTTATATATACAAAATCTCTAAAGATTTTATCACTTCCAACGAAAAGTTTAGGCGAGTTGTTGTTTAGGATTTGTAAACCAAATTGTAAAATCATAGAAGCGGTTGTATCTTTATAAAATTCATTTTTACCATAAACATTGAAATATCTAAGCCCTACAGCTCCTGTATCTTTAGCAATTTTATCCATAGTTAGTTTTGAAAAAGCATAAGGATTTTTAGGCATTTCATTAAGTCCTACGGTTTGTGGGCTTGGTGCATCTCCATAGACACTAGCACTACTTGCGTAAATTAATTTTGCATTGTGTTTTTTAGCTAGAGCTATAATTTTATAAAAAGTATTAATATTACTTTTAAATACTATTTCTTCATCATAAACGGTAGTATCAGAAATAGCAGCAAAATGATAAATCACATTAGGAGCAAAACTATCAATCATTGCATAAAACTCATCATCTAATAAATTAGCTGAATATATTAAGCCATCAAATTCTAAAAGATTTTTATAAGTTCCAAAATATTTTCTTTTATTGTTTGAAAATCTTTCATTATTATCAAAATTATCAATTACTAAAACTTTATGATTTTTACATAATTCATTTGCTAGATTTGAGCCTATAAATCCAGCTCCACCTGTTATTACTATATTCATATTTATCCTTTATTTGCTTTTTTGAGCGTTTGTTTTAGCGTCTTTTATAAAGTTTAAAAACTCGTTTATTTTATCGTAATTATCAAATGATACTTGTTTTTTAATAAGCATTTTTACTAATTTTTCATTTGCCAAATACTCATCATCCATCTCTTGTGCTTTTTGCACTAAAGCTCTTAGCATAATTTCTTCATTCATAAAAACTCCTAATAAATAGCACTAATTCTATCAATATCATCCCAAGTAAGTGAGTTGTTTTTATAATTTAGCATTCTATGAACATATCTTGCCAAAATATCAGTTTCTACATTTACTAAATCATTGATTTTATACGAATTAAATAAAGTATCTTTTAAAGTAATATCAATTATTGTAAGTCTTATAGAATTGTTTAAAACTTCATTGATAGTAAGGCTTACTCCATCAATTGCAATGCTACCTTTATTACACACAAAAGGCATTAATTTTTCATCAAGACTTATATAAAAATCTATCCCACTAGTAAGCTTATTTATCTTAATGATTTTACCAAGCCCATCAATATGCCCACTTAAAATATGCCCATCAATCCTATCTCCTACTTGCATTGCTAATTCAGTATGCACTTTTTCACCTACTTTAAAAGGTTTGATTATTTTTTGAGTTTCACTACTAAGATTTAGACTAAAGCCGTCATTATGAGTTTTTATCACACTAAGACAAGCTCCATTAGTTGCTACACTATCTCCTATGTTTGGTTTTAGTTTTGAAATTAATCTTAATTCATTATTTGAATAGTTTTTTATAAAGCCACATTCTCTTATTAAACCATTAAACATTTTTATCCTTTACAATAAGCTTAGTGTATTATAAAAAAAAGGATTAATGATGTATGATATTATAGTAATTGGTGCTGGTCATGCTGGTGTTGAAGCGGCACACGCAAGTGCTAAAATGGGTAAAAAAACACTACTTCTTACGATTTTAAACGATAGAATTGGAGCAACTTCTTGCAATCCTGCAATAGGCGGACTTGCAAAAGGGCATTTAGTAAAAGAAATAGCTGCACTTGGCGGAATTATGCCAAAGATTACTGATTTAAGTGCGATTAATTACAAGACTTTAAATGAGAGCAAAGGTGCAGCTGTTCGTGGGACTAGAGCTCAAATAGATATGGATGAATACAATAAAAATGCTAAAAATATATTATTAAATATGCCTAATTTAGACATTTCTCAAGAAATGGTTACAGAGCTTTTGGTAAAAGATAATGAAGCTTATGGGGTAAAAACAGAGCTTAATAAAACTTATGAAGCTAAGAAAATAATTTTATGCAGTGGGACATTTTTAAATGGTTTAATTCATGTAGGTTTAAGCAAGATAAAAAGTGGTCGTGTAGGAGAGCTTAGTGCTAGTGAGTTAGGCGATAATTTAGCTGCTTTAGGGCTTAATCGTGGAAGACTTAAAACTGGAACTTGTCCTAGAATTGCAGCAAGTAGTATTGATTTTAGCGTATTAGAAACTCAAGAAAGTGATTTAAATACTAAAGGATTTAGCTTAGAATTTACTTCTCATACATTGCCGCAACTTCCTTGCTATATAGCGCATACAAATACAACAACTCATGATATTATCCGTTCAAATTTTGATAAAGCTCCTATGTTTACAGGACAAATTAAAGGAGTTGGCCCTAGATATTGTCCTAGTATAGAAGATAAAATCAATCGTTTTGCGGATAAAGAAAGTCATCATTTATTTATTGAGCCACAGACAAAAGAAGCTACAGAATATTATATAAATGGTTTTTCAACTTCTTTACCATTTGAAGTTCAACATTCAATGATACGCTCGGTTAAAGGCTTTGAAAATGCTAAAATCACAAGACACGGCTATGCAATAGAATATGATTATTTTGACCCACTTGATTTGTTTCATACTTTAGAAAGTAAAATTATTAAAAACTTCTATCTAGCAGGTCAAGTAAATGGGACAACTGGTTATGAAGAAGCAGCAGCTCAAGGGCTTATGGCAGCTATAAATGCAAGTTTGGCAATTGATAATAAAGATGGACTTGTGTTACGCCGTGATGAAGGATATATTGGTGTTTTAATTGATGATTTAGTTACGAAAGGCACAAAAGAGCCTTATAGAATGTTTACAAGTAGGGCTGAGTTTAGATTATTACTTCGTGAAAGCAATGCAATCACAAGGCTTAATAAATACGCTTATGAGTGTGGTTTAAGAGATGAAAATAGCTTTAAATACTATGAAAATCAAATAAATGATATTAAAAAAGGTTTAGAGTTCTTATGTGAAAGCAGGGTTGTTCCTTCAAATTCTTTCAATGAATTATTAGCAAGTATTAATGAAGAGCCGATTTCTCAACCAACAACTCTTCAAAAAATCATAGCTCGTAGCACGATAACAAAGGAAAAAATGCTTTCTTTAGCACCAAGTTTGGCTAATTTAAATGATTTTGTTTTAGATGAAATTTTACTTGATGCAAAATATTATCATTATGTAAAATTGCAAGATGAAAGTATTCAAAATCAAGCGAATTTGATTAAGATTAAAATTCCAAATGATTTTACTTATCGTGGAATTAGTGGGCTTAGCAATGAAGTTGTAGAAAAACTTGAAAAAAATAAGCCTGATAATTTGTTTGATGCAAGTAGAATTAGTGGAATTACCCCAGCTGCAATTGATATTCTTCAAATTTATATTAAATTAAAGGCTAAAAATTGATTAGACATTTAAGTAAGTTTAAGAAATTTTATTCTTTTATAGTTTTATCAATTTTAATGATTGTTTTTTCATTTTTTATAACTATAAAAGAAGTCGGTATCATCACAAGGCTAGATAATTTAACTCACGATATGTTTTTTAGAATTAATGCTTATTTTAATCATAATATTAAAGGTGATAGTAGAATTGCTATAGTTGATATTGATGAAAAAAGCTTAGCTAGTCTTGGGCAATGGCCTTGGGATAGAGATATTCTTGCTTGTTTGGTGTATAAATTAAATGCTGCTAGTGTGGTAGGATTTGATATTTATTTTGCAGAAAGCGATAAGCGTGGAGAAATTACTAAAAAGATGAATGATACGGAGTTTAATTCTTTAAACATTCCAAAATATCATTTTTGCCAACGCACTCAAGATACTGATAAAGCTTTTGCTATGGCACTTTCAAAGACAAATAGTATTTTAGCCTATGCTATAAACTTAGGCTCTTATATAAACGATACGGAAAAAAAATTAGCTCCATTAAGTAATCAAAGCATAGCTGAAGATAATATTGATTATTCATTGCTTGAACATGGCAAAAATATTACAGCAAGTATAGAAGAATTAAGTGATAATGCTTATGCAAATGGATTTGTTAATTCATATTCACATTTAGATAATGTAATCAGAAATGCCTTTATGATGATTTATTATGATGATGGTGAGTTTAAACAACTCTTGCCAAGTCTTAGTCTTGCAATGTATGCAAAATATCTAGGAATTGATGATATTAAAGCAATTGGGGATAATTTTAAAGATATACATTTAGTATTAGGAGATAAGGATAGCTTTGTAGTGAATGCTCACGCATTGCTTGGTTTATATTTTAAAGGAAAATCTCCGCATTATGATTATATTAGCGCTATTGATGTTTTAGATGGGACTATTAGTAAAGAGTTCTTTAAAGATAAAATAGTTTTAATTGGAACTAGCGTTGTAGGGCTTAATGATATTAGAAGCAATCCATTAGATGAAAACTTACCAGGTGTTGAAATCCACGCAAATGCGATAGATAATTTATTAAATGATGAATACCTAACAACCCCAAAATATTCATCTGAAATACTTTTAATTTCTTTACTAATAATAATTGCTCTTAGTGTTTCTTTTATGTATTTTAAAAGCATAATTTTACAAGTTTTATGGCATTTAATACTTTTAGCAACTATTATTTTAGGGCATTATTATTTTATAATTAGCAAGAAGTATTTACTTCATACATTTGAACTTATTTTGGTTTTAGCTATTATGGGAGTAATTGGGATATTAATTAACTTCTTTTTAGAAAGCAGACAAAAAGAATTTATAAAAGCTAAGCTAGAAAAAAAGGTTTCAAAAAGAGTAGCAGAGCAATTAATTAATACAGATAGCAATGTATTTAGCACAAGCAAAAGAGAAATATCAGTATTTTTTAGTGATATTAGAGATTTTACTACGATTAGTGAGAATATGGATGCTTCTGATTTGGTTAATTTCTTAAATAAATATATGACCCCTATGAGTGATATTATTTTTAAATACAATGGAACGGTTGATAAATATATAGGTGATGCTGTTATGGCGTATTTTAATGCTCCAAATGATTTAGAAAATCACGCTGATTGTGCTTTACAAGCTGCAATTGAGCAAATAAAAGCCTTAAAGCTTTTAAACGAAGATTGGGGCAAAAAAGGACTTCCTTATATAAATATAGGTATAGGAATTAACACAGGTGAATGTATTGTAGGGGAGATGGGAAGCCTTTCAAGAAGTGATTATACTTGCATAGGAGATGGAGTAAATACCGCAAGTAGGGTAGAGAGCTCTTGTAAAAACTATAAGGCAAATATCTTAATCTCTCATAACACTTTAGCAGCCTTAAAAGACGCTAGTATATATGAATTAGAATTAGTTGATGAATTAAAGCTAAAAGGTAAAGATGAAACTACTAAATTATATAAATGCAGTGGCTTTAAAGGAGAGAAATTAACTTTATGGCGTGAATAATTAGGAATTTAATTTCTAATTATTCTTTTACATAGTAAGTGCAAGTATTTGCATATACTTTTTTTAATTCATTATGACTTGGAACTAAATCAGCATGTCCAGCGAAAAACATTCCGCCATCATTGAGATTTTTAACAAAATTATCAACCAAGCGGTATTTGTATTCTTCATTAAAATAAATCATCATATTTCTTGAAAGTATCACATCAAATTTACCTAATTCTAAAAATTTCTTATCAAATACATTCACAACTTCAAACTTAGCATTAGAAAAATATTGGCTTTTTATCACATATTCATCATTGTCTTGGTCAAAGTATTTTTTGATTAGATTATCATTTAGATTATATAATGAGCGTTTTGAATATCTTCTAGCTCTTGCTTTTTGAATAATTTCAGCATTTATATCTATTCCTAAGATTGAAAGATTAGTAATCCCTGCTTCATTTGCTAGCATTAGTATTGAATATACTTCTTCTCCACTTGAACTTGGAGCGCATAAAATTCTTCTTTTGCTAGGTTCTGCTCTTAAGATATAAATTAATTCATTAAGTTGTTTTAGTTCTCTATAAAAATAAGTTTCACAAACCGTTATTAAGTCAAATAATTCTTGTCTAATAGGAAGGTTTAAATCCATTTTATTAGTTAATTGAGAAAAAGAGCTTAAATTATTATTAGTGCAAAATTTGATTAATTTTGGTCTTATCGTTGTTTTTTTAACTTCTAAATCAATTCCACAAACTTGCCTAATTTTCAATAAAAGCATATCAAACTCATAATTATCATCGTGGAATTTAAACTCTTCTTTTTGTTGATTTTCTATATCTTTTTTATTTGATAAAAAACTAAACATAAAACCTACCTTTGAATGAAATTTACAATTTCTTTTTTTATATCTTCAATGTCAAGTTGTAAAAGATTATTGTTTAATTCATAAGCTCTTTTTGGCATTCCATAAACTATGCAAGATTTTTCACTCTCGCCTATACACTTAGCACCTTTTTTGTATAGTTCAAATAAGCCTTTAGCACCATCATCTCCAATCCCTGTTAATAATATTGCTAGTATTTCATAGTCTTTTGTAAGTTTTGAAGCACTATTAAACAATAAATCTACATTAGGACAAAATGGAAAAACTCCATTATTAAAATTAGCCCTTAGATTTGAAAATAACTCCGTATTGTATTGACAAATATATATTTTTTTATCATCTAAAAAGCAAGGATTTTCTAATAACGCAACATCGCTTAAACATTCTTTATCAAGTTGATGTGCGTAACTTGGTAAAAAATTTGCTTGCATATGTTGAGCAATAACTATTGTTGTATTTACAAGTTTTAAATCTTGAATTAAATACTTAATCTGACTAGGACCACCTGTGCTAGCACCTATTAAAATTACTTTTCGCATCCATAATTCCTTATATAAAATAACCAATAAAAAGCACCTATTATAAAGCAACTTCCAATTAATATTGTAATATAAAAAGTGCCAACTTTATTATCAAATAACCAACCAGTTAGTAAAGTAATTGCTAATGAAAAGCTCATATAAATCATATCAACATAAGCAATCACTCTGCCATAATATTCTTTATCGCAATTGTTTTGAATTGCTGTATAAGTATAAGACCATATCGTGCTAGTAAAAAATCCAGCAAATATTAAACCTATAAAAGATACCCAGAAATTAAATTGAAGTAAAGCCCAAGTAATAATCCCTAAGCCTTGCAAAATAAAAAAATAAAATAATCTTTTGTGATTTACGACTTTACTTAAAATTAAAGGTCCAACTACTAAAGATAAAGCTCTAATTGCATTACTAAGTCCAATTATTAAACCTGTGCTTAGAATTTCTTTTAGAAAATATACTTTATTTAAATAATCATATCCAGCTAAAAAATTAATCAAAGCATCATAAGCTGTAAATCCTATAAAGGCGTGTAATAATATTAAATGTAATATTTTTTTATTTCCTAGTAAATAAAACAAACCTTCTTTAGCCATTTTTGTGATATTTTTGAAATAAAATTTTTCATTTTTTACTTCTATTTTTATAAAAAATAATAATGTAATTCCAATTAAAAATAAAAAGCAATCAAGCAAAAAGGCATTATAAACCCCAAAATAATGTATAAACATACCAGCAACTGCCATTCCTGTAGTGTATGAAATAGCCCAAACTACTGAAAATAACTCATTTGCTAGCTTTAATCTGTCTTTATCAAAAATATGTGGCAATAAACTCATTTCAGTTTGAAAATATAAACTTGCAACCGCAAGTCTTATAAAAATTAGTAAAAATAGTATAAAAATATAACTAGCGTCTTTTATAAAAATTAGTAAAAATACTGAAAACAATTCAATGATAATTGATAATAATAAAAGTTTTTTAGACTTAAAACTATCAATTATAATTCCACTAATTGGCGCCATTAAAATAGTAGGCAAAAATGCAAATACAGCAGAAAAAGATATAGCCCATTTTTTCATACTTTCGTGATTTATTTCAGAGCCTAAAATATTCCAACTAAACTCGCTAAAATCAAACTCAATTAGCATAGTATAAACACCAATTTGTGAAAACCAAGCCCCAAAATAAGTTATGAATTGAACTAGGATAAGAATTTTAAAAGTCTTACTATATTTTAATAATTCAAGATAATTTTTCAATTTATTTCTCCAGCATAACAACAGCCATTGCAATCCCTGCATCGTGGCTAATACTAAGATGAGCTGATTTTACTCCAAATTTATTAAAAATTTTTTCACTAAATAAAATACTAGGTCTATTTTGATTATTTTTTATAATTTCTATATCCATAAAAGAGCAATCTTTACTAATTCCACAGCCTAAAGCTTTACTAGCTGCTTCTTTTGCTGCGTAATAACCTGCAATAGAATTTGAATTAGAACTTAGAGTTTTTAATTCGTTTTCGGTAAGGATTTTTTTTAAGAATTTAATTTGAGATTTAGCTAGAATTTTCTCAACTCTAGCAATCTCAACAATATCACAACCAATCATCAAGTAATCACAAAATCAGTAAAATAAATATTTTTGATAAAGCCATCATTTAATACTTCATTAATTTTATTGATAATTTCTTCTTTTAATCTTTCTTTGCCTTTTCCTGTGCTTATTTCTTCTACACTTTTTGAGCTTAGAGTTTCTATTATTTTATCTTTAATAATAGGTATTTTTTTATCAAGTTCTGGTGTTAGTGTTTCTATATTTTGCTCTAATTCAATTTTGCATTTTAAATATTTAGTCCCACTATCACTTACTAAATTCACGGTAAAGCCATCTAATGGATAAATAACACCAACATCAGCTGACATTTCGTTCTTTTTCTTAGCAGGTTTTTTTTCAACTTGCTCGGTTTTTACACTTTCATCAGCCTTTTCTTCATCGCCACTTCCCATTAATAAAAATATAACTAAACCGCCTATGATTAATACAACAAGTAATAAAACGGTTACTAAAATTAAAACCAAACTAGAACCTTTTGATTTTGGTGCTACAACTTCTTCGTTTTCTGCCATTTATTAACCTTTTTTGATAAATATTTTAAAAATTGAGATTTTAGCAAAAATAAATTAAAGAAGGGATAAAATGAAAAAAATACTAGCTATTTTGATAGTAATAATTATAGGCATATTTAGTTTTGCATATTTTAGTAATGATGAAACTAATAATAATTTTAGAATTATTAAACCAAAAAGAATGGATTTATCAATTAATGTTGAAGCAGTAGGCAAGGCTTATTCTCCTTCTTTGGTAAATGTTGCAACTTTAGCAAATGGGGAAATTAAAGAATTTCGTGTAAAGCTAGGAGATAAGCTTAAAAAAGGCGATATTATTGCTATTTTAGATGATGAAAAAGCTAAGAATGATTTGGCTATAGAAAAAAGTAAATTGATTAGTTTAAATGATGAAGAAGAAGCAGCTAGAGTATATTTAAACGAATTATATGTAAAACTTCAAACTCAAGAAAAGTTATTAAGTAAGGGTGCTAGCTCTAAAGAAAATTATTTAAACGCAAAAACTAATTATTACAATGCAAAAGCAAAACTTAGCTCAATAAAAGCTCAAATAATTCAAACAAATGCAAATATTTCTACTATGCAAGAAAGCTTAGATGAAACAATAGTAAAAGCTCCTATTGATGGTAGCGTAATAGGTGTTTATGCTAGTTTAGGTCAGACAATTAACTCAAAGCAAAGCTCACCAACACTAATTAAATTAGCTAATTTAGATGAGATGGAAGTAAGAATGCAAATAGCACAAAATGATGTTAGCTTATTAAAAGTAGGGCAAAAAATCACATATACTCCATTAAGTGATGGGGCTAGCACTAAAGAAGCTAGCATAAATAGTATTGATAGTGCTGATGTTAGTGTTATTGATAATGCTACTTCAAGTGGGGCTGTTTATTATTATGCTAGATATTTTGTAAATAATAACCCTGAATTAAAAATAGGAATAGATGTTCAAAATACCATAGAAATTGATAAGGTAGTAAATGCTTTAACTTTACCTATTAATTATATTAATAAAGACAATCAAGGCTATTTTGTATATATTAAAGATAATAGCGAGATAGGCTATAAAAAAGCATATATAACCTTAGGTAAGAGCGATAATTTTAATATAGAAATTACAAGTGGCTTAAATGATGATGATGAAGTGGTAATAACTAATGATAAAGATAAGCAATCTAAATAAATTTTACGGCTCAACTCAAGTATTAAAAGATATAAATATTGAGATAAAAAAAGGCGAGTTTGTAATATTATTAGGCAAAAGTGGTTCAGGAAAAAGCACATTGCTTAATATGATAGGCTTAATTGATGAGCCAAGTAGCGGAGAATATATATTTTATGATAAGAATTTGTATTCTTTAAATAGTGAAGAAAAATCAGCCTTTAGAAGAGATAATTTAGGTTTTATATTTCAAAGATACAATTTAATGCCCTTACAAAGTGTATTAGAAAATGTAATAATGGGAGCTTTATATGCTAAGAAAAACAAACAAACTAGTATTCAAAAAGCTAAAAAATTATTAGAAAAATTAGAACTTAGCGAACATATTCATAAAAAAGCAGCACATTTAAGTGGTGGTCAGCAACAGCGTGTAAGTGTGGCAAGAGCACTTATAAATGATGCAAATTTTATACTAGCAGATGAGCCAACAGGAGCGCTTGATAGTGCAAATGGAATAAAGCTTATGCAAATTCTAAAGGAGCTAAATGAAAACGGAGTTGGGGTTATTTTAGTAACTCACGATGAGAGTTTATGTAAATACGCAACTAGAATTATTAAAATGAAAGATGGAGTTATCATTAGCGATGAAAATGTCAAAGAATTTAAAACAAGCAATTTAAATGAAGATAATTTAAATAAAGCTAATTTTAAAGATAGATTTATAGCTAGTTTTAGCTTTTTTTCTCAAAATGTAAAACTTGCATTAAATAATCTAATCACAAATAAATTAAGGTCATTTCTTACTATGCTAGGGCTTATAATCGCTACTGCTTCAGTAATTTCAACGATAGCTTTAGGAAATGGTGGAAAAGCTGATATTTTAGAAGAGATAAAATCGCTTGGGACAAATACAATTATAGTTCATAAAGGCTCAAGATTTGGAGATAGAAATGCAGGTAGGATTAAGGATTTAACATACCAAGATTTAGAGCTTATTAAAAGGCTTGATTTTGTAAAAGAAGTTGGGGTTGAGAGTGGTTTAAGTGGTGCTTATATTACTTATTTAAAAAACGAAGTAGATACTGATGCTACAGGAGTTTTTGCGAATTTTTTACAAATTAGTGCTAAGGAGATGAAAGAAGGTAGATTTTTTACCGAGCAAGAAGAACAAGACGCTAAGAATGTATGTGTAATTAGTGAGAATTTAGCTAAAACTTTATTTAAAATAGAAAGTCCATTAAATAAAATAATATATCTAAAAGGTCAGCCATTAAGAGTAATTGGGGTTCTTAAAAAAGATAAAAATGAGCGAGATGGTTTTGATATTAGAGTTTATGTTCCAAATAGCACAATTAGCAATAAATTTGATGGTAATAAACATATTAGGCGTATTGTTGTATTGCTTAAAGATGATGTAAATAGTGAATTAGCTGATAATAGTATTAAACAGATTTTAGAGATTAAAAAGGGTGCTAATTCAATTTTGACCTTTAATCAAGACGCTATTAAAAAAAGTATAGAAAGCACTACAAATACACTTAGTTTAATGATTTTTGGCATTGCATTTATTGCTATGATTGTTGGTGGAATTGGTGTTATGAATATTATGCTTGTCGTTGTAAAAGAGCGAACGAAAGAAATAGGGGTAAAACTTGCGATCGGAGCAAGTCCATCTTATATTAGCACGGGATTTTTGATTGAATCGGTTGTGCTTTGTAGTGTAGCTGCTAGTATTGGTGTAATGATTGCTTTAATGCTTGTTTATGGTATTAATTTACTTGACGCTCCTATTAAAATGATAGTTGATTTTGATGCTATTATGTTAGGGTTTTTAAGTAGCACTTTAGTTGGTTTATTTTTTGGATATTTTCCTGCTAAACAAGCTAGTAAACTAATCCCTGCAGTTGCTTTAACTGATGATTGATTAATTTGGAAAAACTTAAATTAATAAAGTTTTTCCTTTTTATTTTATATAAAATCATAAGCAACTAATGAATGTGTAGTTTTAAATAATTTTAGGAATTTATAAAATTTAAGGACTAAATTAATATATTAAAATCCTAATTTAAATTCTAAAATATTTCACACCACTAATTAACCTTATTATAAATTTTTAGTTTTTATCTTTTAAAAGAATTTGAATTATGAATTTGAAATTAAATAAAAAATATTTTTTAATATTATTTATTACGAAAAATAACATATATTAATAATTTTATGAATTTTTATTGTTTGTTTGATATAATTAATCTTATTAAAAACAAAGGATAAATTTGAATATAGACAATTTAAAAGATTATAAAATAAAAAACGATTATTTATATAGCTTAGAGCTTATTAGGTTATTTAATGACATTGTTACTTTTTTATTATTAATTTGCACAATTTGTTTTATAGCTTACAAGTTAGATAAACTACCAGAAGCTTCTCACACAGAAATGACTGAGATTAGATTAAGAGGAAGAGGCGAAGCTACAATAATTGTCGGTATATTTTTTATTTTTTTATTCATAAAGACAAATCATATTAAAAGACTTAGATTTGTTAAAAATAATGATTTTTATATTAGCGTAGATAATGAAAAGATATATTTTGAAACATATACAATAGATAAAGAAGGTCTTTTTGATATTGCTAAAAGTTATAAAAAAGTAAGCGAAACGATAAATAAAAGCGATATAGTTTTTAGATTGCAATCTAAACGACCAGCTTTAGCGTATTCTCATATATTTGATAAAGATACTTACAATACTAAAGAAATAGAAAATAAAAGCTTAAATTATAGATTAGACTATAGGGTAGCTAGAATAATTTTCTTTCCTATAGTTATGTTTTTTGCAATATTAAATATTTTATCAAGTTATTTAATATTATTTTTCTTAAATGGTAAAAACTTAAAAACTTACACAATATATCAAACTAAAACCAAGCTAGTTTCATTGCCTTTTGTTGATGATTTATCGGTTTATTTTTTATACACTGAATATAGATTAAAACATTCTGCAATAAGCAAAGGAGCTTACGAAATAGAGCATAGAGAAGAAGCGCAACCATTAGGCGAAAAATACATAGCAAAACAACAAAAGAAAATTGAAAAGATTTTAAGTGAAAAGATAATAAATGTTTGATTTTAGCAAAAGAGATTTTGGTGATTATATTAATTAAACTTTTGCTATCTATATTTTAAAAGAATTTGAATTAGGGATTTGAAATTAAATCAAAAAATATTTTTTAATATTATTTATTACGAAAAGTAACATAATTTTAATAAATATTTTTAAATTTTATGAATTTTTATTGTTTATTTGATATAATTAGTTTTATTTTAAAGGTAGGATATGAATGAGTTTTTAATATATCTAACATATTTTTTAGATAATTTACATGGTTTAGCTAGTGGAATTATTAGTATTTTAATTCCTATAGATTATGTGCCATTTTTTATTACCTATCCTACGCTTTTTGCCCTTACATTTTTTATAGGAATGAACCTTTATCCTAGATTTATAATAGCTTTATATATTTTATTTTTTTATTTGGTTATAAGAGTTGGGCTTATTGATAGAGATATCGGTGGGGGATTTGTAGTTTTACAACTATTGCTACCAATTGTATTTTCACTATTAATTTGGTGGTTTTATAAGTTAATAATGAAACAAAATCAAAAATTTATTAAAGTTATCTTTTATTTTTTCTCATTTTTAATGATTGCTTTTCACGGAATATTATTAATAAGTCATTTTAATTTACAGCAAAGTCCAAAACACGAAGTAACAGAACTTAAAAAACCAAATACCTTATTATTAAGCACAATTAAAAAACAAAACTATACGATAGATGGTAAGTTTTTTAAAAGTGTAAATTTAATAGTTGATAAAGAAGTGCAATTATATGAAAATTATAAAAAATATGAAAAAATTTTTGAAGAAGAAGCTTCAGAATTACCAACTAGACTTAGTAAAGATAAGCTAATAAATTATGATATTTATGGTTATTTTGTGGATTGTAGTTACGCAAAATCATATATGTCTTTTAGAGGACTAAAAATCCCAGAGCATCCTGATTTTGATAGAATTTATGATTCTTTTGCTAGGTTATTTGTTGATAATTATTATCTTGATTTAGGTAATTATTCTAGCAGTGGTAGTTGTTCTAATGATGTTTATCAAAATTATTTAAATAAATTAAAAGGAGAATTAAAATGAAAACAAGTTATAATGAATTGTTAAAATATGCAGTTTTATCGGATATAGTTTATGATGATTAAAAAATGATAATAATAAAATATATTTAAATTTATTAAAATCCTAATTCAAATTCCATTAATTTTTTAAAGAATTTGAACTAGGAATAAAGATTTAAAATAAAGCTTCTTCCATTTCGCTAGGCTTATTTAAATTTAGTATTTTTAGCACGCTAGCAGCAATATTTGCTAATGAGCCATCTTTTAAATTACTATCTTTATGATAATTATAAAGCCAGCAGCCAACATCATAAGTTGTATGATTTGTTAAAATATTGCCATTTAAATCTTTCATATCTTCGCAGTTTCCGTGATCTGAAGTTAGTAGCATAGCATAATTATTTTCTTTACAAGCTTTAATGATTTTGCCTAAGCATTCATCAACGCACTCAACCGCTTTAATACAAGCTTCATAATTTCCTGTATGACCTACCATATCGCCATTTGCAAAATTAACTACGATAAAATCAAAACCATCATTCATAGCCTTAATTACTTCATCACAAACTAAATAAGCACTCATTTGCGGTAATTCATCATAGCTTTTTACTTTTGGGCTTGGGATTAATACACGCTTTTCATTAAGAAATTCTTTCTCTACCCCGCCATTAAAGAAAAAGCTAACATGGGCATATTTTTCTGTTTCTGCTGTGTGAAATTGCCTTAAATTATTTTTGCTTAAGACTTCAGCTAAGGTATTTTTAATATCAATTTTTGGAAAAATCACGCCTAAGTCAAGTTTTTCATCATATTCACACATACATAAAACTTGATTTTTACTCAAACGATTTTTCAGCTCACTTGCAATTTGCCTTGCTCTATCGCTTCTATAATTAATGATAATAACTCCATCATCTTTACCAATGCCATCAAAACCAAGATTAAGCGGCTTAAAAAACTCATCATAAATTTTATTCTCATAATTATCGTTTATGTATTGTTCTAAATCACTTTTATTTGCTTTGCTAAAAAGCATATTTATATATTCATTTGTTCTATCTAAGTTATTATCCCTATCCATAGCATAAAATCTACCTGAAATACTGCTTGGAGTTATAAAACTTGGATTATTTTTTATAAAATCTTTAAAAGAATTTGGTTTAACATCTCTTCCATCACTTATTAAGTGCATAAAAATATTATTATTAACGCTTGCAATTTTAGCAATTTCGTTAAAGTGAATATAACTTGAATGCACTCCACCATCGCTATATAAACCTATTATATGAATATTTTTATATTTTTTCAAAAAGTCTTTTAAAATACTAATATTTTCTAAGCTTTTATCCTTAATAGCGTTATCAATTCTAACTAGGTTTTGATAAATAACCCTACCACTTCCAATACTCATATGTCCTACTTCACTATTTCCCATTTGACCATCTGGAAGACCTACTGCATTGCCACTTGTTTTAAGTCTTGAAAATTTTGCATTTTGGTTTAAAAAATCATAATTTGGTTTTTTTGCGTGATAAAAAGAATTGTATTCTAATCTATCGTTTAATCCGATACCATCGGTAATTACTAATATACATTTTTGCATTTTTACTCCTTTAAGTATAATTTAAGAGTTGATAGTAAGTGGTTAAACTCTATTAAGCTTAACTAGCTAATATTACTCAAAAATTTTTATTATTATAGGATTAAAAGATGAAGAATTATTACGACATATTAGGCGTTAAAAAAGACGCAAGTACTGACACAATAAAAAAAGCATATAGAAGTTTAGCTAGAAAATATCATCCTGATGTGAATAAAGACAAGGGTGCTGAAGAAAAATTTAAAGAAATTACCGAAGCTTACGAAGTGTTAAGCGATGAAGATAAAAGAAGAGCTTATGATAATCCTTCTTTTGGTGGATTTGATGGCTTTAATTTTAATTCAAGCGGTTTTAGTGGTGGATTTGAGGATATATTTTCTCATTTTGGTTTTGGAGCAGGGCAAAGTAGGTCTTATAATAAACCAGCTCAAGTTGAGTTAAAAATAAGCTTTTTAGAATCTGTTTTAGGAACTACTAGGAGCATTAATGTAAGGGGTGTTAGTTTTGATGTAGAGATTAAATCAGGCGTATTAAATAATCAAGAAATAACTATGCAAAAAGACAATCTAACATTAAAAGCAACTATTAAAATAGAGCATTCAAAAGAGTATGAGCGTGATGGAGATGACTTGACAAAAGAACTTGAAATTCCTTTAAAAATAGCTTTATTTGGTGGTAAAGTTGAGTTTGATACTCCAAAAGAGCAAGGCTTAAAAGTAACTTTAAAAGAAAATGTAAAAAATGGTGGATTAATCCGTGTTAAAGGTAGGGGAATTTATAATTCATATTCTAAAAATCAAGGGGATTTATTCTTAAGAGCTAAGGTGGTTTTGCCTGATATTAATACGCTTGATGATAAGTTAGTTAAAGCTTTAAAAGATTATTTATAAAAAGGAGGAAATATGCACTATGATGAACCGGTATTTTTAATTTCTGTAGTATCAAAGCAATTAAATATTCATCCACAAACTCTAAGACAATATGAAAGAGAAGGCTTGATTGAGCCTAATAGAACCTGTGGAAAGGTTAGAATGTATTCGCAAAGAGATGTAGATAGAATTAAATTAATCTTAAGATTTACAAGGGATTTGGGGGTAAATTTAGCTGGAGTTAGCATTATTTTAGAGCTTAAAAGTCAAATAGCAGATTATGAAGAAATGCTAAGTGGTTTAAAAGAAAAGCCTAAGAAAAACGCCTTAATTAAACAAAATCAAAAATACGATGTGATATTTTATGATGATAAAGGTAGTAGCTAATGCAAGAGTTCTTAGAAATATTTTTAATTACAAGTGCTATTGCGATTATTTTAAATGTAGTGCTTAAAAAATTTAGCATACCAACAATTATTGGTTATATTGCAACTGGCTTTATTATTGAAGAAGTATTTTTTGTAACCACTTCAGAACAATTAAGCCACATTGCAGAATTTGGAATAGTATTTTTAATGTTTACCATAGGACTTGAGTTCTCTATCAAACACCTTTTAACTATGAAAACCGATGTATTTATAAATGGTGCTTTACAGATGGGAATATGTGGAATTGTGTTTGCAGTAATTTTACACCACGCATTTAATATAGCTGATGATATTGCTTTAATTATTGGCTTTACAATTTCACTTTCATCAACTGCAATAGTTCTAAAAATACTAAATGAAAATCAAGACATAAATCAGCGATATGGAAGAAAAGCTTTAGGAATATTATTATTTCAAGATATTGCAGTAATTCCACTATTATTGATGATTGATATTTTCAATCAAGATGGAGTTGCAATTAGCACTTTAGTTGTTAAGACTTTAATATCAGCTTTTATTGTGCTTTTATTATTATTTTTAATTGGAAAATATATTTATAGCAGGGTGCTTTATTTTGTATTAAAAACAAATTCTCAAGAAATATTCATAGCAACGATACTTTTCACTGTCGTTGGTGCTTCGTTTTTAGCTTCATTTTTTGGGTTTTCATATTCACTTGGTGCATTTATTGCAGGAATGATGATAGCAGAAACTGAATTTAAACACCAAATAGAAGCTGACTTAATCCCATTTAGAGATTTGTTATTAGGATTTTTCTTCATAACCGTTGGGCTTCAAATTAATATAAATATTATCATTCAGTATTGGTATATAATAATTGCACTTACAATTGGTATTATGCTAATTAAGACTTTATGTATATTTTTATTATTAAGTCTTAAAAGCACTAAAAGTGATTCGTTAAAAACTGCATTAAGCGTTAGTCAAATTGGAGAATTTGCTTTAGCAATATTTACTTTATTGGTTGCAAATAAAATGCTAGATACAAATACAGCTCAAATGCTTACTTTATCAGTAATTTTAAGTATGGTTTTATCTCCTTTTATTTTAAAAAATATAAAATCTCTTGCAAGTATTACTAATGATGAGATAATTACCGTAGCTCCTAAGATTGAATCAATGAGCGGACATTTTGTAATATTTGGATATGGCTCACTTGGTCAAGAAGTTGTGCTAAGATTAAAAACTCAAGGCATTCCTTATATCGTGCTAGAAAATGATATGAGTTTAGTTGAGCTTGGACAAAGTAGGGGAGAAAATGTTTTTTATGCTAGTGCAGAGCAAAATACAAGTTTTGATAACGCTAGTATTAAAACAAGTGCAGCAGTAATCGTTACTATTTCAAACGAACAAGTCTTAGAAGTAGTTAGTAAAAAAATACTTGATTATGACCCAAATGCTAATGTAATCATTAGAATAAATAAAGATGAATATAAAATATTTGAAGATTTAGGTGACAATATCAAAATGGTAAAAGAAGAAAAAGTGGTTGCAAGAACACTTTTACAAGAAGCATTAGTTTGCAGAATAAAACAACAATCTTAAAGGAAAAATATGAAAATAGCTACTAGAAAATCATTACTTGCTTTATGGCAAAGCGAATTTGTAAAGGCGAAATTACAAGAAATTGAGCCTAGTTTAAATATAGAATTATTAGAGCTTAGCACTAAAGGAGATGTTATTTTAGATACTCCTTTAGCAAAAATTGGTGGGAAGAATTTATTTATTAAAGAATTAGAAAACGCAATGCACGATGGGCTTGCACAAATTAGCGTTCATTCTTTAAAAGATGTTGGGGCAAGTTTGGCGTATGATTTTAAACTTGCTAGTATTTGCAAAAGAGAAACTCCTAATGATGTTGTGGTTTTTCGTGGAAATGAAAAATCATTAAATGAACTAAAACAAGGTGCAAAAATCGGCACAACAAGTCTTCGCCGTCAAATGCAATTAAGATTAATTAGAGATGATTTTTCTATTCATTCATTAAGGGGAAATCTACAAACTAGACTTAAAAAATTAAAAGATGGCGAATTTGATGCGATAGTTTTAGCTTATGCAGGACTTAAGAGATTAAATCTTTTAGATGAGTTAAATTATGAGATTTTAGATACAAAAATTATGATACCTTCAGCAGGTCAAGGTGCTGTTGCGATTGAGAGTATTAATGATGAAAAGGTGTTAAATCTTGTATCTAAATTAAATTGCCCTAAAACAGCATTATTATGCAAAATTGAGCGTGATTTTACTGCTACTTTAAATGGTGGTTGTGGTGCTCCAATAGGAATTAATGCAGCTTTTATTGATGATGAGATTATTTGCGTAAATGCGATTATTGGCTTAATTGATGCTAGTAAAATTATAAAAATGCAAAGAAAGATTAATCAAGCAAATGCAAGTGATTTTGGGGTAGTTTTAGCAAAAGAATTTATAAAGCACGGAGCTTTAGAAATTCTAGCTGAAAATGAAGAATTATTAAAAGAAATGCTATGAAAAATTATATAGAAAAATTAAAAAAAGAAAATCTTTTAAAGATTATAAATACACCTTTAGATGTTGAGTTAGAAATCGCTCATTTAGCTTATTTAGAAGCTAAAAAGAGTGATTCAAAAGTTTTGTTATTTACAAATCCAAAAAAAGGCAATATAAATTATGATATGCCAATTATTATGAATGTTTTTGCAAATAGCAAAGCACTTAATTTGGTTTTAGGTAAAAATCCTGATGAGATTGCAGATGAGATTGAGAGCTTATTAAAGCTACATATTCCACCTACATTTGGTGCTAAATTAAACCTTGCAAATAAATTATTTTCTTTAAAAAATATAGCTCCAAAAAGAGAAATAAACAAAAATGCACCTTGTAAGCAAAAAACATATTCTCTAAATCAAATTCCAATCCTTAAAACTTGGGAAAAAGATGCAGGTGCATTTATTACGATGGGTCAGGTTTATACCAAAAGTCTTGATGGTAAGCAAAATAATTTAGGAATGTATCGTTTGCAAGTATTAGATGAAGGGTATTTGATAATGCATTTTCAACTTCATAAAGATGCTAATAATTTCTTTTACGAATATAAAGCTGCAAATAAAAAAATGCCAATAGCTATTGCAATAGGCGATGACCCACTTCATATATTTTGCGCTCAAGCACCATTGCCTAAAGGTATATTTGAATTAATGCTTTATGGATTTATTAAAAAACAAGGAGCAAAATTAGTTAAATGTGATACTAATGATTTGTATGTTCCAAGTAATAGTGATTTTGTAATAGAAGGCGAAATTGATGTAAATCATTTTGCTATTGAAGGTCCATTTGGCGATCATACGGGATTTTATACTCCGCAAGGTAATTTTCCTGTTATGAAAATTACAAAAATTACAGGCAAAAATGAGCCAATTTATAATGCAACCGTAGTTGGTAAACCACCTTTAGAAGATAAATGGATGGGGTATGGAACAGAGAGAATATTTTTACCATTACTTAAGACAACTTGCCCTGATTTGATTGATTATTGTATGCCTGAAAATGGTGTTTTTCATAATCTAATCTTAGCTAAAGTAAAAAGCAATTATGATGGTTTAGCATTAGCTAATATGCACGCATTTTGGGGAGTAGGGCAGATGAGTTTTGTAAAAAATGCTATTTTTGTAGATGAGAATGCACCTAGTCTGAATGATTATCCTAAAATTACAGAATATATTTTAAATAATTTCTCTCCTAAAAAATTATTATTAAGTTATGGATTATGCGATGAACTAGATCATTCTAGCACTAAATTAGGTATGGGTGGTAAGTTAGGGCTTGACGCTACTTCAAAATCTACTTATAAAGCTCATACCTTTAAAGTAGAAAAACAAGAAATGGATAAAGCAAGTTTTAAACCAAATCTTAAAAATTTATTAGATGATTTAAAAGAATTTGGTTTATACGAATACAACATTTTCTATCCTGAAGCAAAAACACAAATTACATGCATAAGCTTAGATAGAAAGCATAATTTAGACACTATTTATAATGCTTGCAAAAATAACTTAGGTGGGATTGTTGTTTTATTTGATAAAGGAGTTAATTTAAATAATCCTTATATGTTAATTTGGAGAGCGTTTAATAATTACGACCCTAGCACTGATATTAAAATAGATGATAATGGGATTTTAGTTGCAGCGTATTCAAAAGGCGAAATAGATGGCTATTTAAGCGAATGGCCTAGCACAACTGATTGCAATAAAGATGTAATAAATAAATTAATAGATTTAAAATTATTAGAAAATGATGAAAAATTTTTCAAAAGCTATGAAGTTTTTTAAACTTTAGCCGATTTAGAAAAAAGCTTATTAAAAGGAGATAGTAATGGAGATTTTTAAAGCAGCGAGTTCTCAATATGATACTCAACTAAAAGCTAGTGCAGAAACAACTAAAATGCGCCCAGTTGAGCAAACCCATATTGAAACAAATTCAGGTAAGCAAAAAAATGAAGAAATAAACAAGGAAATAACAAAAGAAAAGCTTGATGAATCTATTAAAAAATTAAATGAAAATATGGAAGAATTACAAACTGATGTAAGATTTGGTTATAACGATAAAATCAATCAAATGTATGTAGATGTAATCGCTACAAAATCAGGTCAAATTATTCGTAAAATTCCAAATGAAGAAGTAATTAAGCTTAGCGAAAGTATGAAAGAAGCAATAGGAATTATTTTTGATAAAAAAAGTTAATTGCTTTAAAGAATTTAAAAGGAGTTAAATATGGGAACAGGTTTAGGATTAATAGCAGGAGCTAATAAATTTCAATTTAAAGAAAAATATGACGCTTTAAAAGCAAACGAGCAAAAATCTTTATTAGCAATACCTAATAAAAAACTATCTGATACACAAGCAAAGCAAAAGGATTTAACAGATTTAACAACACTTTTAGGCAGTTTTAAAGGTGATATATCTTCTTTAGTAGAAGGAGAAGCATTTTCTAAAAGTAAAGTAGATGCTACAGGTGAGAGTGCTAGTATGACTACTACTAAGGGTGTTAAAGTAAGTGATTTTGACATTAATGTTAAACAACTTGCTACAAAAGACGCTTATCAGACTAATTCTTTTTCTAGCGAAACTTATGGCATATTTAACGATGTTGGTATTATTAAAAGTGATGGTCAAAAAGAAATGCTAAAAGAAGCAGAGTTTAAAATCACTGTAAATAAACAAACATTTACTATTAAGGTAAATTCAGGGGATTCTTTACAAACTTTAAATGACAAAATTCTATCAGCTACAAATGAAAACAATAAAAAATTAAGCGATTTTGTAAGCACTAAGGTTTTAGATACAGGTCATGATAATTATAGGCTTATGATTACAAGTAAAGAAGCAGGAGTTGATAATGAAATAGTATTTGGAAGTGCTTTTAAACTTGACGACCCTAATACAGCAGAGTTTTCAAAAGCAGTTCTTAAAAAGCTTGGTTTATTAGACGCTGCAAATGCTAGTGCTGCTAAAACAGAGCTTAAAAAAGCTAACGAGCAATTAGACGCATCTAAAGTTATTTTAGGTGGTAGTGGATACTTAGAAAATATTCAAAAACAAGTTTCTGAATTAAGTAGTGAAAAAAAATTAACATATAAAGCTTTTGTAAATGACCCAAGTGGTGGTGATAAAATTGTTGAGAAGGATATTGAATTTACTATTAATAAAGATACAGATTTGTCTAAGTTAAGTGATGATGAGAGAAAAGCAGTTTTTGCTGAATTTAAAGATAAAACTGATATGACTCAACAAACAAAAAACTGGGTTGAATATATTAAAAATACCGGAGAAGAATTAAATATTTCATACAAAGATAGTGCTACTAATCAAATGAAAGCAGTTAGTATAAATAAAGCTACTGATTTTGATAGTTTAACAGAAGAACAAAAGAAAGGAATTCAAGAATTTTTTGAAACTTCTAGGGAAAATTATTTTATAAATGAATTAGATGTAAAAGCTGCTCAAACTAAATATGATGGAATTGATGCAAAATCAAACCATGTTCAAACAGCGCAAGATGCTAAGTTTATTTATGAAGGTATTGAGATTAGCAGAAGCACAAATACCATTGATGATTTAATAATTGGAGCAAAAATTTCTCTTAAAAAAGAAGGTATTACCAACTTTAAAGTAAGCGATGATTTAGATTCTTTAACAGAGCATTTAACTACTTTTACAACGAATTATAATTCTATAGTTAATTCTCTTGCTACCTCAACAGGTTTTGATAAAGAGAAAAAAACAGCAGGAAGTTTGCAAGGAATTAGCGAAGTAAGTAAGCTAAAAACAATGTTATCATCAATGATTACTAAGGCTGATTCAAATGGAATTAGTTTATCTGGTATGGGGTTTGAGCTTAATGAAAAAGGAATTTTAACTTTTAAAAAATCAAAATTTGAAGAAGCTTATAAGAAAAATAGCGAAGGAATTAAAAATTTCTTACAAGGTAGCGTAAAATACCAAGAATTAAGCACTACAAGTAAGACAATTAGTCAAAAAGTAGCTTTAGCTGAAGGGGATTTGAAGATAAATGGTAAGGAAATTACCTTTAAAAAAGAATTCCTAGATAAATTAAATGATAAAGACAATAAGATTACTCAAGAAGAGTATATAAATAAATTAATTGAAGCTATTAATGATGCGAAAATAGATGGTGTAACGGCTAAATTAGGTAAAGAAAATAATATTATTATTACAAGTGATGGAAAAAATGCACTTGAAATAGGTGGTTCTAGCGAGAAGTTATTACAACTTGGTTTAGAAGAAAAAACAATAAGAACTATTAAAACAGAGCAAACAGGAGTGTTTAGAACATTTAAAGATACTTTAGATAGTATGGTAGGCACTGATGGAACTCTTACTAAATATAATAAAAATTTAGAAGATGATGTTAAGAAGCTAAATGAAGAAATCAAAAAAACCAATGAAGAAATTGAGAAAAGATATGAGATTTTAGCTACTAGACTAAGTATGTATGATGTTATTTTAAATAAGCTTGATAATCAAAGCCAAACGATTACAGCTTTAACAAATGCAGCATTTGCTAATAAATAAGGAATATAAATGGTAAGTAATGCTTATGCGAGTTATTCTCATAACAATATTTCAATTGAGAGTAATGAGAAAATGATTGAGCTTTTATACGAGGGCATACTTAGATTTTGCTCTCGTGCCAAAAAAGCCATAGAAAAAAACGATATAGAAGCCAAATGTAAAAATATTAAAAAAGCCACAGCAATTTTTGTTGAGCTATTAAATTATTTAGACTTTAGTCAAGGCGATGTTAGTTATTATTTACAAGGGCTTTATTCTCATCAAATTAGCACACTTAGTAAGGTAATAATTGATAGCGATACTGCTAAATTGGATGAAGTTATGAAAGTTGCTAATGGTTTGCTTGAAGCTTGGCGTGAAGTAAATCAAATGGAACTTTAAAATCAATAAGTTTGAAAAAGAATTTGAGTTAAGTTTGAAAAAGAATTTGAGTTAAGTTTGAAAAAGAATTTGAGTTAAGTTTGAAAAAGAATTTGAGTTAAGTTTGAAAAAGAATTTGAGTTAAGTTTGAAAAAGAATTTGAGTTAAGTTTGAAAAAGAATTTGAGTTAAGTTTGAAAAAGAATTTGAGTTAAGTTTGAAAAAGAATTTATAGAATTTAGAATTAATTCTAAATTCTATTAGCTAAGCTTATTGCTTAGCTCTTTGTTTTTCCCAATCTTCCCAACTATGTGGAGTTGTGTCCTTTAAATCATATAAAGTTTGTGCTAAATCTTTATGCCCTACATGTTTATGACAATCGGTGCATTTCATCTCATCAGCACTACCTTTAAAACTTAGATAGGTAAGATGGATTGGTAATGTGCTTTCATTGTCTTTTACGAAAGCATTTTCGTGGCATTTTAGACAAGAGCTATCAAAAGTATAATTTTTTCTAGCGTGTTCTCTATTTGCTAGCCAATCTTTTTTAGTTGGGTCTTTTGTTAAAGTTGTAAAGCCTTCTGCTATTCCGTTTTTAGCTTTAGTTAATAAGTATTTTGCCAAATTATCGTGTGGTAAATGACAATCAGCACAATTAACTACCACTCCTTTAGGATTTTTAGCCCCGTGTATATCATCATTAACATTTGTGATTGCTATAGGTCCATCCCAAGAATGGCAACTTCCACAAAACGGATATTTGCCTGTTACATGAACAATTTTTTCTCCTAAGAATACTAAAACAAGAGTTATGATTACTATCATACAAGTAAAAGCTATTTTATTTTTCATGTATTCTCCTTTATTTTACTTTTAAATTTTTTAAGATTTCTTGGCTATGGCATTTAGCACACATATTAACAGATGGCTTATGAGTTTTATGGCAATTATCGCAGTCTAATTTATCATAATGTGGGCTTTGATGAACATTGTTATTATGTCCGTAACCTGCAGTATATTCTGCTAGTTTTGAATAATCCCCGTGGCATTTTATACAACTATTTAGCATAGCTGATGAATAATCTTTCGCTTGTGCTTCTAGGTGGCAATCATTACACTTAAGATTTAATTTTTTATGAATTCCTTTAACTTCATAGGCTTTTTCACTAAAATCTACATTTACTTTTCCTAACGAATCCTTCAATACATTTTCATTTGCAAATAAAAAACAGGCAAATAAACATATAATAGTAATAAATCTCATTGCTAACCCCTTAATAAATTATAATTTTTTGCTAGAGTATTTCCAGCTCTTTTTCCATAAACTAAGCAATCTAAAACCGCATTAGAACCCAATCTATTATATCCGTGTCTTCCGCCAGTAATTTCTCCACACGCATACAAACCTTGAATTAATTGCATATCATTATCATATACTTCACAATCTTTATTAGTTTTTACTCCACCCATACAATGATGAACTTTTGGTCCTGGTCTTGCAGCAAAAAATGGAGCTTGTTCTATTTTTATATACTTTCCTTTGTAATCTGAAAAATTACGATTAAATTCTGGGTCTTTATAATCTTTATCTTTTGAAGCAAGTTCAACATATTCATTGTATCTTTTTAACTGCTCTAAGAAAGGCTCTTTATTGATATTATAATGAGCTATTAATTCATCCATTGTTTCAAATTGTTTTACAGCACCAACTAATAAGCCCCTATTTAAATCTTCTATATCAACCGTTTTAGTGCCATTTATATCCATAATTAAAACAGGTGGATTTAAACCTTTTTCATTCATAGCTAATATCGCATCGCTACCTTGTTTTCTATCAGTAATTTCATTTACAAATCTTTTTCCTGTTTTAGGATTTACCATCATTCCATAAGCATAAGCCCTAGTAATCCATCTATAAGCAAATCCAAAACCGCCTTCATCTTGACTTGTTACGTGCATACTTTGAATATATTGCATATCTATGAATTTAACATTATCATTTATTAGTTTTTGTGCTGTGTAGCCAGTAGCTCCTAAATGATTTGTGGTTAATACATCATCTCTTAAACTAGAATCAAATATTTGTCTAAATTTTAAATCAGCTCCCCAACCACCAGTAGCTAAGATAATACCACCAAAGGTTCTATAATATTTAGTAATTCCACTTTCATTGTTTTTTTCTTCATATCCACGCTCAAAGTTAAATTGATATTTTTCTCTTACTTTAATTCCAACAACTTTATGATTTTTATCATATAAAATATCATCCATTATAACTCTTGTTAAAATCTTACCGCCTCTATTAAGAATTTGTTCTTGTAATGGTCTTGTGATATAACTACCTGCACCTGCTGAATGAGAGCGTGGAACACTATGACCACCACTTCTACTAACCCACTTAAAATTAACTCCATTATCTATAAGCCAATCAAGAGTTTTTACTCCATCATTTATCATAATATTTACTAATTCTAAATCATTTAAATTCTTACCACTTTTTAATGTATCTTGTATGTGTAGATTAATATCATCAACTATTCCATCTCTAGCTTGTAATTTTGAGCCAGCAACAGCCATTGAACCACCTGAATAAGCCGAGTTACCACCTAAATAAGGCATTTTATCAATCATAACAACATTTTTAATACCATTATCCAAAAGACTTAGCATAGCTGCACTTCCTGCAAAACCACTTCCAATTACTATTGCATCATAATATTCATCCCATTTTATATCATCAATATCTATACTATTAGATAAAGCAATATTAGGCATTAAAATAGAGCCATACACTAAGCCAGAAAACTTTAAAAAGTCTCTTCTATCTTTAGTTTTCATAAAACCTCCTAATTAAAAAATAAGTTTAATAATAATTTTATTTTAAAATAAAATATACTTAGTAAATAATAAAAATTTTTTAATAATATTTTTAATTTAATAATTATTATGAAGTAATAATAAGGATTTTTGATAAGTGATATTAACTTTTTCTTATATTAATAAATTAATATAACTAAGGTTTTTGTAAAAAGAATTTGGTTAATGATTAACAATAATTTCAAATGGTAAAATTATGTCGCAAATCAAATTAAGGAGATAATTATGTCAGTAGCAGTAGTTTTCGGAAGTGCTATGGGAAATACAGAAGGCGCAGCAGAAAAAATTGCAGAAGCACTAGGTGCTGAATTATTAAATATCGCTGATGTTGATGCTGATAAACTAAATGGTTTTGATAAATTAGTTTGCGGAACTTCAACTTGGGGTAGTGGTGACTTACAAGATGATTGGGATTCATTTGATTTTAGTGGTCTAAAATTAGCTGGTAAAACAGTAGCTGTATTTGGTATGGGAGATAGCTCAAGCTATTCTGATACTTTCTGCGGCGGTATGGGAAAACTTGCTAAAGCTTTAAAAGAAGCTGGTGCAAATTTAGTTGGCGAAGTATCAACTGATGGTTATGATTTTGAAGATTCAGAAGCAGTAGTTGATGGCAAATTCGTTGGTCTTGCATTAGATAATGACAATCAAGAAGATTTAACAGACGAAAGAATTGCAAACTGGGTAGCACAAATTAAAGCTAACTTCTAATCACGAAATAGCAAGTTTTTACTTGCTATTTTAAGGATACTTATGAAAAAGTTTTTATTATTATTTTTAGTATTTTCAATTAATTTTTTATCTGCTGATTTAATTAAAGTAGCTATGAAAAATCAACCAAATAATATAAATCCAATTTATAATCCAAATGATGATTTAGTAAATTTATTATATTTAGGTTTGTTTTATAAAAATAATAATAAAGAATTAATTCCCGCACTAGCTAATTCATACAAAATAAGTAATGATAAATTAAGATACGAATTTGAATTAAAACAAGGTCTTCATTTTATAAAAAATAATATAGATTTTGGAGAATTTACTTCAGAAGATGTAAAAACTACTTATGAAATAATTATAAATCACTTTTTTAATTCAAATTATAGTAGATTTTATAATAATATTTCTCAAATAAATATAATTGATAAATATAAAGTTGAATTTGTATTGAAGTATCCAGATAATGATTTTTTAAATTCTTTAACGCTAGGGATTATGTCAAAAAATGCTCTTATTAAATATGGTTTAAGTTGGTTTAATAGTGATGCTATTGGTCTTGGTACTTATAATTTAAAGCAATTTAACAATGAACAAATAGTTTTAGTAAAAAATCCTAATGCTATTTTTAAAGCACTTAATGATGGGGTAGTTTTTAAGTTTTATCAAAATGAAGTTCAAATAAAAAATGCTTTAAATAATGACATAATTGATGTTGGCTTGATTAATTATAAAAATATAAAAAATATTGATGATGATTTAGTATATAAGACTTTAGAATCAGATCATGCTATAGCGTTACAATTAAATAATAAAGTAATTTATGATAGGAAATTAAGATATGCAATTTCTTTGATTATTTGTAACAAATCTATTTTAAATCAATTACCGAATTTTAGTATTAATAAACATATTTTAAGTTTAAATAATAATGGTTGTGATAGAGCAGAAGCTAGAAAAATTATAAATGAATTAGGATTTTATAAAGATAAAAAGAGTATAGAATTAAATATTAATAAAGAAAGCACAGCAAATTATTATAAAAAATTAGATTTACCTTTAAAATTAGAAATTTATGTAGATAAAAACAATAAAGACTACTTAAGTATAGCCGAAAATCTTGCTATGCAATTAAAAGATTTTGGAATATTAACAGATGTATTACAAACCAACAATGATGATAATGAAGCTAGTAAGATTGTAGATATTGAAGTATATGATAGTATTAATTTTGCAACTATTTTAAATACAAATAAGATTAATAAAACTCAAGCAAAAAATACCATAAATCAAGTGCAAGAGAATTATTACAAAGAGTTTCAAGAGCAGATTAAAATGAACCCTTCTTATGTATTTTTGGTAAATTACAATTATTTTTTAGCTTATAATAAAAAAATTAAAGGTATTGAAAATATGCCAATAGGATTTAATGGAAACGGATTATTTTCTCAAGTAATTAAGTGGTATAAATATGAATAATTTCATTATTAGCTTAAAAGATTTTTTTACATTTAGATTTTTAGCATTTTCTTTATTTCCATTAATTATAAGCTCAATTATATTTGTTAGTTTATTAACACTTGCATTTAGTTATGTTGGTAGTTTAGATTTTAACGAAGAAGCTTTTAACTTTTTTTTAGGTGCGATGATACTACACGCCATACAAATATTTATTATGATAATTACTATTTCAGGTGGCGGTTTTTTAGCTTTATATTTATCTATATTTTTTGCTTTAGTTATTACTTCATTTTTAACTCCAATGATAGTTAGAGAAATCAATTTAAAGCATTATAATTACAATAAATTAGATGAAATAGGGTTAATTCAAATAACTTGGCTTTTGTTTAAAATCGTATTGAAATTCTTATTTTTTTTATTTTTTGTGCTTTTATTTCATATAATTCCTATATTAAATTTCATAGCATCATTTTTAATGTTTTGCTTAATGTTTTATTTATTTTTTAATTTTTTAATTTACGATGTGGCTAGTTGTGTTTTAAATAAAAATGATTTTTTAAGTTTTAAACCTTTTAAATTTAAATATATTTTTTGCGTATTTTTATTTTATTTGGCTTCAAATATTCCTTATGTTGGGTTTTTTCTACCTGTATTTTTTGTAATATTTCTAGCTCATTTATTATTTCAAAATGAATTAAGATTAAAACAGCCTTTAAATTGATTAAAAATAACTTTTATATTTTGATTTTTTTGTAGTATTTAATTTTATTTTTAAGGAGATTATTATGGTTTTAAACAATGAAATTATTTGTAATGTATGTAGTCTAAAAGCTAGCGAAGACGAGCACGCAGTATTTATTAGAGCTCATAAAAACAATAAGCCAGTAGATATTTGCACAAGTTGTATTCCGAGCGTAATTCACGGCTCTGGAATGGTTGTAAAAAGTGATGAAGAAATCATTAAAGATTTAGATTGATTTTAGGAATTTCATTTGAAATTCCTATGGTAATTGTATGTTATTTAGCATTTTAGAATTTTTACATAATTACTATGGCTTAATAATAACTATTTTTTACTTCATATTACTTGGTATATTCGTTTTATTTATAAAAAAGGCAGAAAAATTTATAAATGATAAAAATAAAGAAATTCAAACATTAAAAATAGATAAAGAAGATTACGAAGATACAAAAACTGATAAAAATATTTTGCTATACAAAAACTATAAATATGAAGAAGAATTATTAAAACTCAAAGATGAGTTAAAACGATTACAGACTTTAACAACTTCAGATATTAATAAAATAGCCATTGAAAAAGCACAAGAATTGATATTAGAAAAAGAAAAAGATTATGAAGAAAAATTAAAAGAATTAAATAGATACTATAAGCTAGAAAAAGATAAACTAATTCAGTCTTATGAATTAAAAATAAGTGAAGAAAAAAACGCACAAAATAAAATCAAATTAGAAAATATCAAAAAAGGCAAAAATTACGAATATCAAATAAAAATATACTATGAAAATATAGGTTATAAGGTTTTTCCAAATGGTTTTGTAAATGGTAAAAACGATAAAGGCATAGATTTAATAGCGTATAAAAATAGTGAAATAAGGCTAATTCAATGCAAGTGCTACACAAATCCACCAAAACAATATCTGCTTAGAAAATTTATAGGAGATTGTGAAGTTTTTATTAGAAACAATCCATCATTATGTGATAATAAAATAATTTATAAAGATTTTATAACAAGCTGTAATGATAAAGATTACGGAGTAGTGTGTTATTTAAGAGAATATCCAAATGAAATAAATTATCAAATCATTAACTATATAAATTAAAGCATTAAGACAATAAATAATAGATTAATAATTTTTTATTTGCTATAATTAATCTTATTTTTAAAGGTAAG